>CAZYYR010000311.1:0-2628 GCA_964651465.1 uncultured Nitrosospira sp. | reverse complement strand
GGAAAAATCGTGAAGAAACCGGAGGTTTCCTTATGTGTGGAAGCGCACGGTTGTCCTTTCAATTCAAAAGGTACGCTAGTAGATACCAATGAGGGCAACTCCATAATCGAGGGCAGCATGCATGACAAATTTCCCCTCTCAGGAATCAGGGTACTGATTGTAGATGACGAGGAAGATGCGCTGACTATTACCAAGCTCATGCTGGAGCTGTCGGGGGCTGAGGTGATTTCCGCTCCTGCTGCTCCCGAGGGGCTGGAAAAGGTGCAGCTGCATACCCCGGATATCATTGTCAGCGATATCAGCATGCCTCAAATGGATGGCTATCAGTTTATTCGCGCCGTACGGAACCTGCCCGTGCACAGGGGCAAAGATACGCCCGCACTGGCGCTCAGTGCTTTCAATCGCCCCAGCGATCGCGCCAAAGCGCTGGATGCCGGTTTTCTCGCACACCTTCCCAAACCGGTCCTGCTACAGGAGCTGATCAATCAAATCATGGCTATCATGAATTCGACCAAGCTCTTGAAGAGAAGCTGATGAAATGACCTCCTGCTGATGCAGGTTCGCCGCGAACGATTTCGGTATATCATCCATTCACCTGAAACCGAGCAAGAGGCTTGCGGAAGACGGCCGGTCATGAATTGTGGGAAGCGTCCCTGCGCCTGATTCAGGCAGGCTTGTTCTACAAAAAAAATGAAACCCGCTTCTCCCTCCCTTGAATCTTATGCAGAGTCCGAACGCTTCCAGCTGTTCGTGGCCAGCGTGACCGACTATGCGCTCTATATGCTGAATCCGGAAGGCCTCGTCCGGAGCTGGAATACCGGAGCCCAACGGCTCAAAGGTTATACGGCTGAAGAAATCATCGGACAGCACTTCTCCAGGTTTTACACTGAGAAAGACCGTGCAATGGATATTCCCTCCAAAGCACTGCGCACGGCCATCGATATGGAACGGTTCGAGGATGAAGGCTGGCATGTCCGCAAGGATGGCAGCTGCTTCTGGGCCAGCGTCGTCATTGACCCGATTCGAGCAGCGGACGGCAGCTTGATCGGTTTCGCCAAAATCACCCGTGACATTACGGGCCGCAAAAAGGCAGCGGAAGCTCTGCACGCCACTCAGGAGCAATTCCGGCTGCTGGTCGAGAGCGTGACCGACTATGCAATCTACATGTTATCGATCGATGGCACGATCACCAACTGGAATGCCGGTGGCCGGCGCATCATGGGTTATGAGCCTGCCGAAGTCATTGGTACTCATTTTTCCCGTTTTTACACTGAGGAAGACAGAGCGAAGGGACTGCCAATGACTGCCTTGAGAACCGCCGCGACGGCAGGTCATTTTGAAGGCGAGGGCTGGCGAATCCGTAAAAACGGCGCGAGATTTTGGGCACATGTGGTGATCGACCCGATCAGGAATTCCCGTGGCGAGTTGATTGGTTATGCAAAAGTCACGCGGGATGTCACGGAAAAGCAGGAGGCAGCTAAGGCGCTCGAGCGCACCAAGGAGGCCTTGTTTCAATCGCAGAAGCTACAGGCAATCGGCACTTTGACCGGTGGCATCGCTCATGACTTCAACAACCTGCTGAATGTGACCATCAACGGCATCGAAATCCTTAAGAGGGAAACGCAAACCCCAACCTCGATCAAGGTTCTCGAGAGCATGCAGCATGCCGCTGCCCAGGGCGCTCACTTGACGCAGCAATTGCTGACGTTTGCTCGTAAACAGCCTTTGAAGCAGGACAAGCATGATCTGAACCACATCATCCGCTCCTTCGAGCCGGTACTGCGCAGAGCCAACAAAGGCTCCATTGACTTCGACCTGCAGCTGGACCCGCTTTTGCCACCCGCCATGGTCGATGCGGCGCAGCTGGAAGCTGCATTATTGAACCTCATCGTCAATGCGTGCGATGCGACCTCCAGCGGCGGGGGCAGCATAACGCTCATTACCGAGCGGGCCGAGCTTCGGGAAAAAGAAGTCGAGGAACTGCCTGCAGGGCATTACGTGAAAATCACGGTCAGGGATACCGGTACCGGCATGCCGCCCGACGTGGTCGAACACGCGCTGGAGCCTTTCTTCACCACGAAAGAGGTGGGAAAAGGAACCGGCATGGGCTTGAGCCAGGTGTATGGTACGATCAAGCAGTTCGGCGGTGGACTCACGATCGACACTGCTGTGGGCAAAGGTACCGCCATATCCCTGTTCGTACCCGCGCTGGAAGGCGGCATGAACCAATAGGTGGCGGAACTGAAAACGGATAAAGTAAAAAATATGGAGGATGAATGATCAGCCTGAGCATCTGCTGCTCGTCCATGCAGCTGTTCAGCCGGCTGAGCAATACGTCAAAATTGCAACTCAGGGCTTTTCCGCTTCGAACAATATGGCCTGCATCGGATAGCGCGTTGGGTTTGAACCGTACTCGCGTATGAACGCTTCCGCCAGCGCCTCGACGATCCTTTCCGGCTCGACTCCGCCGCGCTCTCTGATTTCCTCGATGAGCGGACTGAATACAAGCCCGCGTGCGAAGGCCACCACATCCACGACAGGATATTCCCGCGGCTGAACCGAAATGACGATCCGTCCGAAGCCGGAACGGATCAGCATTTCCTTGACAGGGTCGATTTCGAAGCAGGA
>CAZYYR010000310.1:0-2629 GCA_964651465.1 uncultured Nitrosospira sp. | reverse complement strand
GCAAGGGGAATCCGGCATCCACCAGCGCCTGCTGCACTTTACGTACAGCTTCACCGGTTGAACCGGTTTTCAGAAGCCTTTCGTTATCGAAACACGCTTCCAGAACGACATCACCCGAAAACCTGGGAGAAGTCAGGTCATGGCCATCACCGATCGTTCTCCGGATGGAAAAGTGATGGGATCCGACTGCCCTTTCTTCCTTCATGTCCTTCATGTCCTTCATGTCCGTATGACAGGCGGCACATGCGCGCTGGAGGGATGAATTCGAGCGGGATGAAAAAGTCTCGTTCGGCTGATCATTCAGTGATTTCTTTTGGAGGGGTGTCCCCCCGGTTTGCTGCACCACATGGGTGAGTTCATGCGCAGTGAGTTGCAGATTGCCCGGATCGCTGCCTGTTCCATAGTAGATATCGGAGCCGTGAGTAAAGGCTTGGGCACCCACGTCGCGATTCATCCGTGCAGCTTCACTGCCGGTATGGACGCGCACTTGGCTGAAATCCACTCCAAAGCGTGGTTCCATATACCCACGCACGAAGTCCGGCAAGGGATTTCCGCCGCCCTTGCTCCGATTGAGCCGGGATTCGACATCGGTGCCGGCTTCAAAGCTTTCTGCCATCGATCCGGTGGTTCTGGTTTGAACAGGCTTTTTCTCCGGTTGCTTCTCCGCGACAGGGGCCGTCTTTCCCTCCACCGCTTTTCCATGCGCCTCGCTCAGCCCCTGAAGCGGTGTTTCCTCTTCTTCCAGTTGCTCGATGTTTTCTGTCTGGCCGTGGGAAAGCCGGGTAATAGAGGAGGCCAGCCGCGTGGTTCGCGGTGTCTCTTCTTTTTCTTCTTCCGGTAGAGTAACGCGCTGTATGCCTGCAAGCGCCGGTTCCGGCATGCTCATTACCTGGCGGGCCACATGATCGGCTTCCTGCTCGTATTGATCGTCGGCAGCACCGACGGTCAGCTGGCGCTGAAGTCCGATGATTTTCCCTTGGGGTGTAATCCGCCGGGCTCGCATCAACTGGGCCAGCCGCTTATTGCCCAGCGTCCGTTGCAGTTGGAGAACAGGGGAGGGAAGTTTGCTTTGGGATGAGTGCGAAGGCGAGGAAGCGATACCTTTCCGCGCGACCATTCGGTTTGGTTTCACCGGCAACCGTGCCATCCGTTGCTGAGACATGATTAACCTTTCGGTAAGTTGTTCGTTACAGTGTTTCCCGAAATGACTCGGGATACTTCTCGCGTTTACTCCATACGACCGTTGGCAAGACAGATCGGACTAACAGTTTTCGCAATTTCCAGGCTCCCCCAGCGACTTGCCGCTGGCATAGTTTCTACAATTATGGCAGTGCGAAAATTTCTGGCCGTACGCTTTGCCCTCGCAATTGCGCGCCGACCAGCACCGGCGCTTCACGAGTATTTCCGCTTCTTCGCCTTCCTCGTCCGGTGGAGCCGGCACGATGCGCTCTTCCCAACCCAGGTTGTATTGGGCCGTGGCGTGTGCCCAGTTGACGTCTCCATCGGTGCCCAAGAACTCGTTTTCGCTGTCCGCAGCCAGTTCGACATAAGCGACGAGGTAGACATCCACGGTCTTCCATTCTCCGCCGCCTGCGACGTCGTGGTGGATGGGCATGGATTCGCTCAAGGTGGCCAGCTCGCCTTCATCGGTTTTGGTCAGAGGGATGTTGACGTCAACCGTTGCGTCCCCAACGGGAAGCGAGACATCCACCTCGCCAATGGCGGATTCTTCCGCCTCGCTCCGTCCTCCGTCGTGGATGGGCGGGAAAAAAGATTTTTGCTTTGGGGCGGGATCGGCAATTGTGCGCACCGCGATGTTACCGGCGACCGCCGCGCCTGCCTGCCCGTAATGGAGATCGTCAGCTTCCGCCCCGCCAAAAATGCTGGCGCCGCCCCTGAGGGTAAGCAGATTGTTGTCGGCACCGGTATGAACGAAGGTATAGCGCGTGTCACGCCGCATGACGAGGTGGGCATTGCCGCCATAGATTTTCCAGAATCCCGCTACCTGCCAGGACTTGGCCTTCCCGTACACGCCGGTGGGTAGCGGTAGCGCCAGGGTGCTGCCATTTCCACGCGTGGATTCGCCTATGATGGGGCTGCTGTTTGAAACAGTTTCCTTAAGCGTCCACGCACCCTGGATTTGCGGGCCGGCAGTCCGTTCGCGTACGGGTACCCGCTGAATGGGAGCTTGGTTGTGTTCCTCCTCTTTTCTGCCTGCCTTGCAGGCGGAGCAGGCCCGCTGGATGGAAACCCCGCTATGATATGTGGTGCTTTCATCCAATCTTTTCGGTTGCAAAGGCGTTGCGCCAGTTTGTTGAACGACATGGGTCAGTTCATGTGCGGTCAGCTCCAGATCGCCCGGACTTTGCCCTGCCCCATAGTAGATATCCGGCCCGTGCGTAAAGGCTTTGGCTCCGACATCCCGGTTCATCTGTATTGCTTCACTGCCGGTATGCACCCGCACATGACCGAAATCCATCCCGAAACGCGGCTCCATGAACGTCCGCACGGAATCGGGCAGAATACTCCCGTTCCCTTTGCTCCGATCAAGGCGGGATTCGACATGTTCGCCCGCCTCGAAGCTATCGGTCAGCTGGGTTGCAGGCGCAGCCTGGATCGGCTCTGTTTC
>CAZYYR010000309.1:0-2644 GCA_964651465.1 uncultured Nitrosospira sp. | reverse complement strand
CCGGGGATCCGGGCCGCTTCGTGCTGGAACACTTCGACGAATTCGCGGCCGATGATGCGGCGCTTCATCTCCGGATCGGTGACGTCTTTCAGGTGCGTCAGAAAGGCTTCGCTGGCGTCGATATGGATGACCCTGACACCCAGGTTTCTGCTGAAGGTATCCATGACCTGTTCGGCTTCATTGAGCCGCAGCAGGCCGTTATCAACGAACACGCAGGTGAGCTGCGGTCCAATGGCGCGGTGGATGAGGGCGGCGGCGGCGGACGAATCCACCCCGCCAGAGAGGCCGAGGATGACTTCATCCCCGCCGACTTCCGAGCGGATCCTGCCGATCGCTTCTTCGATGTAGTCCGGCATGTTCCAGTCGTGGCCAGCTCCGCAGATGTCATGCACAAAGCGCTGGAGAATGGACTTGCCCTGCAGCGTGTGGGTCACTTCGGGGTGAAACTGGAGGCCGTAGAACCTGCGTGACTCATCGGCGATGGCAGCGAAGGGGGTGGCGGCATTGCCCGCCATGGTTTCGAAGCCGGGCGGAAGCGAATCGACGCTGTCGCCGTGGCTCATCCACACATCCAGCACTGGCTTCCCGGTCGTATCGATGCGATCGTGGATGTCGCGCAGGAGCGCGGTGTGTTCCGCTGCCTGAATCTCGGCATAGCCGAATTCCCGAGCCCGGGAATTTTCCACCGCTCCGCCCAGTTGCGCCGCCATGGCCTGCATGCCGTAGCAGATGCCCAGCACGGGAACGCCCAATTCGAAAACGATCTGCGGCGCGCGCGGTGTGTCATCGCCCGCTACCGAAGCGGGGCCGCCGGAGAGGATGATGCCGACAGGTGCAAATTCCTGGATGAATTGCGGGCTGGCATCAAAGGGATGGATTTCGCAATAAACGCTCGCTTCGCGGACGCGGCGGGCGATGAGCTGGGTGTACTGCGAGCCGAAGTCGAGGATGAGTATTTTCTGATGCATGATACAGTGGGCAGGAAAGCGTTGTCTGACAGCTTTACGTCAGGTAAAACCGGCGTGGTATAAAAAATGGGGCAGGGCGGCTGGACAGGGGATGGAGAGACCGCCCGGTATAAAAAGGAGCCGGGTCACCCCAAGGCAGAGATCGGGCGGCGCTGGCCTGGCTCCGCGATCCTCAACTAATCCACGTGATAATTCGGAGCCTCCTTGGTGATCTGCACGTTATGGACGTGAGACTCGCGGATGCCGGCGGATGTGATTTCGATGAATTCCGCCCTGGCATGCATATCCTCGATGGTCGGGCAGCCGAGGTAGCCCATGCCTGAGCGGACGCCGCCGATCAGCTGGTGGATGACCGCAACGACGCTACCTTTGAAAGGGACGCGGCCTTCCACACCTTCCGGCACCAGCTTTTTGGCATCCTGCTCGGCCTGCTGAAAATAACGGTCGCTCGATCCCTGCTGCATGGCTGAAAGCGACCCCATGCCACGATAGGTCTTGTACGACCGGCCCTGGAAAAGCTCGATTTCCCCGGGCGCTTCTTCGGTCCCCGCGAACAGCCCCCCCAGCATGACGGAGCTTGCGCCTGCGGCGATCGCCTTGGCGACGTCGCCGGAGTAGCGGATGCCGCCGTCGGCGATGAGCGGGATGCCGGTGCCGGCCAGCACTGCGGACACATTCTTTATCGCAGTGATCTGCGGCACGCCCACGCCAGCTACGATGCGCGTGGTGCAGATCGAGCCTGGGCCGATGCCCACCTTCACGGCATCCACACCCCGATCGGTCAGTGCCCTGGCAGCGGCGGCAGTGGCAATATTGCCGCCAATGACCTGGATATGGGGAAACCGCTTCTTCACCCACTCTACCCGGTCCAGCACGCTCTGCGAATGGCCGTGCGCGGTGTCCACGACGATCACATCCACTCCGGCTTCGGCCAGGGCTTCAGCGCGCTCCTCGCTGCCCTCGCCCACGCCGATGGCCGCACCCACCCGCAAGCGCCCCTGTTCGTCCTTGCAGGCATTGGGATGCTCCGAGGTCTTGATGATATCCTTTACCGTGATGAGCCCGCGCAGCTCGAATTCATCGTTCACCACCAGCACCCGCTCCAGCCGGTGCCTGTGCAGCAGGGCCATCGCTTCCTCGCGGGTGGCACCCTCGTTGACGGTTACCAGCCGCTCCTTCAGCGTCATGATATTCCTGATGGGCTGGTCCAGATTGGTTTCGAAGCGCAGATCGCGATTGGTGACGATGCCGACGACCTTGGAGCCTTCGACGACCGGCAGGCCGGATATCCTGAACCGGTGGATGAGATCGAGCACCTCCCGGACCGTCATGTCCGGCGGAATGGTGATCGGCTCCTTCACCACACCGCTTTCGAACCGCTTGACGCTTGCGACCTGGGCGGCCTGCGATTCCGAAGTCATATTCTTGTGGATGATGCCGATTCCGCCTTCCTGGGCAAGCGCGATGGCCAGCCGTGCCTCGGTAACGGTATCCATGGCGGCGGAAACGAGAGGAATGTTAAGAGAGATTTCGCGCGTAAGCCGCGTGGTCAGGCTGATTTCGCGTGGCAGAACTTCGGAATGGGCGGGGAGAAGGAGTACATCGTCAAAGGTCAGGGCTTTTTCAACCAGTCGCATGATATCGATCCTTTGCAAAGCGGCATTATATCGAAAGAC
>CAZYYR010000308.1:0-2671 GCA_964651465.1 uncultured Nitrosospira sp. | reverse complement strand
AGCAGACCCCATCCGCTTTCACAGGGATGGGGTTTTTGTTTGCCCAGCCGGCAGGCAATCGCTTGCCCGGCAATTTACCGATGAGCGCAGCCATCGTCCGCCGTTCCATCTTCGCCCAGTGTCAGGGATCAAGGCAGGTCTCAAACGAACCGTTCCTCTTCGTAAATACCTCTTCGCGAGTACCGCCTGCCCGATATTTATCGATTACGGGCGGTCGAGTGTCTCCACGTTTCCACTTGCGCAAATGCCTCGGGAGAGGTGAGTATACGAAAAACAGGATGAGGAGCAGGAAAATGAGCTGGGTGTACCTCGTTCTCGCCGGCTTGTTCGAGATCGGCTGGCCGGTCGGCCTGAAGATGGCGCAGGAGCCGGAGACGCGCTGGATGGGAATCGCGGTGGCCGTCGGGTTCATGTCCGTCAGCGGTTTCCTGCTGTGGCTCGCGCAGCGCCACATCCCGATCGGAACCGCCTATGCGGTATGGACCGGGATAGGCGCCGCAGGAACGTTTCTAGTAGGGGTGCTGTATTATGGCGACCCGGCATCCTTTGCCCGGTACCTGGGGGTAGCGCTGATCGTCGCCGGGGTCGTGACGCTCAAGCTGGCGCATTGAGCGCAGTTCTCATCCCGCCATTCAAGCCCAACCGGGGTATGGGCCGTTACAGCGCTGCAAATCCCCTCACGACATTGCCGGGGGCGGGGCGCCGGGTTCTTCGAGCATGCGCGCGAACTCCCGGTCGTCGCCGGCAGGCAGCTTCATGCGCTGCTGGCGCCAGTCCTCCCTGGCCTGTTCCAGCCGCTCCTTCGACGACGATACGAAGTTCCAGTAAATGAAGCGCTCGCCGATCGGTTCGCCGCCCAGGACCATGAGCGTTGAAGTCCGGCTGGCGAGAACATCGACCGGGGTGCCGCCGGCGAGGACTGCCATCTGCCCGGCCCCCAGCCGCTGCCCCGCGAGCTCGACCTCGCCCAGCGCGACATAGACCGCGCGCTCGGGATAGGCGGTGCCGATGCTTCGCCGTGCGCCCGCATCCATTTCCCAGTGCTGGTAGAACAGCGGCGAGTGCGTGACGACTTTGGTGCGAAACCCATCCGCTTCTCCGGCGATCAGGCGGACACGGACGCCGTCTTCGCGCCACTCGGGCAGGTCGGTGCCTTCATGGTGATGGAAAGCCGGATCGGTCTCTTCATCCTCCGTGGGCAGCGCGACCCACGCCTGGATGCCATGCATGCTGGTTCCATGGCTACGGGCATATTCGAACCGCTCGCTGTGGGTGATGCCGCGGCCCGCCACCATCCAGTTGACCTCGCCAGGCCGGATTTCCTGATGGCAGCCCAGGCTGTCGCGGTGCGTGATGGCACCGCTATAGAGGTAGGTGACAGTGGAAAGACCGATATGGGGATGCGGTTTTACGTCCAGTTCGCGCGGGATGCCGGGGGGCAGGTCGAGCGGACCGAAATGGTCGAAGAAGATGAACGGACCCACCATGCGCCGCCTGCCGAAGGGCAGGACACGCCCGACCATAAAGCCGCCGCCCAGATCGCGGGCACGCTGCTCGATTATCAGCTCTATCATGGTCGCCCCCTTTTCTTCTCTATCTGCAACTGTCTTTTTTCTTCCTTTGGAAGGATGGATCACTGTGCTGCTCTATTGCATCCGAAGGGTGGATACCGACGCTCTCGATCTCCCCTTGGAACAGCAACGAGCACGAGCAGGCTTGCCAGCAGGGTATCGGTGAATTCATTTTATGTAAATCGAAAAACAATCATCGGCAACTTCGCTGCCGACGCCGTACCGCTTTCTCGTGACGCACAAGGGAAATTTGGGAGCAAAAATATCCGTTGAGCGGCACGGGTAATTCCCTCCCTGGCAGCCTGTCGGACTTGGAATTTATCCGTAAATAATATTTGATTTTCCTGGGTCGTTTTCGGGCAAATCGGGGTTAGGGGAGGGCCTTTCTTTCCAGACGTTCCCCCACTGATCGGGATGCTGATATGCTGATCTTGAAATTCATCTCCCGCAGAGGGGCAACTGCAGCGTTCGGTGTCGATTTTTCTTACATCCCAATGTCCTGCCTACGTTTGCCGCAGCATAGTATCCAATCGGAACAACGACCTAGAATTTTTGGCATATTCCGTGCTTTTAATATCGGCATTCTTGGGTGGCCTACGGAGAACAAAAATGATTACGATTGGGAGTCGTGCTCTAAGACATTGTTTGTGGATTGGGATGGTCCTACTCGCCTGTGCTTGGGGCCGAGCTGCACAGGCCGTTGTTGTAGATTATTCCGCCCAAGCGACCGACAATGTGATCAGTCCGTTCAATCTCGCTGGTGTGTCTGCCACCGGTTCGGGCCAACTTGCCATCAGGAATGGCGCCGGACTCGGTGTCGTGGGAGGGGCTTCCGCTTTTGGTCCAGGGATCAGCGGCTCGGAGTTCGTGCAGTTCACGTTTGACGCAGGCGGTGCCACCGACGTGTCCCTTACTACCAACTTCGCGTTCAATTTCGATCAGATCTCCTCGATTCTGACCATCGAAGGGTTGAGCATCGGAGGGGTCTCCCTGGGCAGCGTAGGAGTGGACATCTTTGCATCGTTTCCTGTCTCCAACGTATCTTCGTTGTTCGGAAATGTGCCGCTGTCCGGTTTCAGCATCATCGGAAACGGCACCGA
>CAZYYR010000307.1:0-2685 GCA_964651465.1 uncultured Nitrosospira sp. | reverse complement strand
AGGAAGGAGGGAAAACGTTGCCCGACGCCATCAGCGAGGTGCGCGAGGCAGTGGATTTCTGCCGCTATTACGCAGCGGAAGGCGAGCATCTGTTCAGGGAAAACGGCATTCTGCTGCCTGGCCCGACCGGAGAGGAAAACCGCCTCCTCATGGAGGCGCGAGGCATATTCGTATGCATCAGCCCGTGGAATTTTCCGCTGGCCATCTTCATGGGGCAGATTGCCGCCGCGCTGATGGCTGGAAACAGCGTCATTGCCAAGCCCGCCGAGCAGACCCCGGTTATCGCATACGCAGCCGTTCGTCTGCTGCTCGACGCGGGTGTACCACCCTCCGCGGTCAGCCTGCTGCCCGGCGACGGCCGCACCGGCGCGGCGCTGGTTGCCCATGCTGGCGTAAATGGCGTGGCGTTCACCGGATCGGTCGAGGTGGCACACCGCATCAATCGCATGCTTGCGGAAAAGGAGGAGAGTATCGTGCCGTTCATTGCGGAGACAGGCGGCCTCAATGCCATGCTGGTGGATTCGACGGCCCTGCCTGAACAGGTGATCGATGACGTGATGCTCAGTGCCTTTGGCTCGGCGGGGCAGCGCTGCTCGGCATTGCGCGTGCTCTATGTGCAGGAAGAAATCGCCGACCGGGTGATCGGCTTGCTGCGCGGAGCCTTGCAGGAACTGCGCATCGGCGATCCGCACCTGGCATCGACCGATGTCGGCCCGGTCATCGATGCCGATGCGCTGGCGGCACTCGCAAGTCATGTACGGTATCTGAGGGAATGCGGCGCGCTGATCGGAGAAGCCACGCTGCCTGAGGGTTTACCTGGATGGTATATTGCACCGGCAGCCTATGAAATCGGCAGTATTAACCAGTTGCCGGGCGAAGTCTTCGGCCCTGTACTGCACCTCATCCGCTATGCGACGAAAGATCGCGCCAGAATCATTCGGGATATCAACGCAACGGGCTACGGCCTGACATTCGGAATTCACAGCCGGCTGCGGCGACGCGCGGCTGAAATCGCCTGCTTGATCAGCGCAGGGAATGTCTATATCAACCGCAGCATGATCGGCGCAGCCGTAGGCGTCCAGCCCTTCGGCGGCCGCGGCCTGTCGGGTACGGGCCCGAAAGCGGGCGGACCGCACTATCTGGTCCGCTTTGCCGACGAAAAAACGATTACAGACAATATGACCGCCACCGGAGGGAATGTTTTCCTCCTGAGCACACCACAGGGATGATTTCCGTCCCGCTGATAGGGCACATACGTGTAAAAATACCGATGGGGAAAAAACGATGCAGCTTTTATTGATACTCGGCATTGCCGTTGCCATCGCCGCGGTGGCGTTCGCGCTGCAGAACAACACCCCGGTATCCGTCGCACTCGGCTTCTGGAGCTTCGACAGCTCGCTCGCCATGGTATTGCTGCTGGCGCTTGGCGTCGGCGCGATCACTGCCGTACTGGTATCCTGGCCCGGCATGATCGTGAACCTGTGGGCAAACTCGCGCCTGCGCCGTCAGGTCAGCCGCCTGGAAGACGACAAGGCCTCCCTTGAGCAGCGCATCGTGCAATTGGAGGAGGAACTGAGAAGAGTCAGCCCCGAGCCTGTGCCGGAGCAACCTCCTCACTACCTGGGGCTGAGATCGTTATTGCTGGGCAGTAAGGGCGAAAATCCCGGGGAATACAGGGATTGAACTGCCCTGCCTGGAGCTCAGCCGCTCCGCCCCGATTGAGATATGATCGGATCCGGCTGTAGCCTGCAAGCCGGGGAGAACAGGTTACCTCATGGAATCCTTTGAGAGCGCCATGAGCTCATCGATGAGGCTCTTTTTCTGCTCGCCCAGTTGAGAATGGCGCGCGTACAGGCGATCCAGATCATCGGCATACCGCCGGATACGGCTCTCCCGCTCCTGCTGCAGTCGAATGTTGTCGTCATAATTGACGGGTGGTGCATTTTTTACGCCCCCCATGAGTGCAGGACCTTGCATGACAAGAGGATTACTCTCCTGAATTTCGTTGCGCCTCAGCTCCTGGACCATCTGGAATTGCTGGTACACGGATTGCTGCTCCCGGTTTACCTGCTCCAGCATCTTTTCCAGTTGCGCGATGCGGGCGACAACCGCTGCATCCACATCCGGCACAGCCTGTGCCACGGCCGGGCCTGCCACACCGGCGGCCAGCAGGGACAGCAGGAAGATGAATGATTTCATGATATGCAGTCCAGATTTATATGCCACAACCGGCGTTTTCCTGCATACGGATGGGGGCCCCTGCCAGGCGCAGCTGGCATATTGAAGACGGGGAAGAATTGCTTTACCCTTTTCCACACTACACGCACCAGTTTACCGCGATATGACCGGCTCCCGTTCCATACGCCAAAAATATGCCCGAATCCGACCCTCCTTTCGAAACCCCGTCCCCGTTCATACAAGCGCCCCTGAAGGCAAAAAAAGGGCGAGGGGCGGTGTCGAACCTGCAGGGGCGTCATGAAGTCCTGATAAAGGAGGATATCGACGACGGCTGGTCTTGCGGTTCCGGGTTCGCCGAAACCGCTATCGACGACAGCCAGCCGGAGACCGCGGGTGTGGACGGCCCGGAACCGACGGGCGCGGCTGCCTGGAAAACCCAGGTCATCGAGGAACATGCCAAGTCCATCCTCAGCCGCAACCAGTCGCCGGATATCCCCTTCGGCATCT
>CAZYYR010000306.1:0-2721 GCA_964651465.1 uncultured Nitrosospira sp. | reverse complement strand
GCTGGAATGGCCGCTACCGGATACTGGATGACAAGGACATCGTCGTTTACGAAAGCTTCGTCGAGCCGTCGCAAGACGAAAACCAGGCGCATGAGTCCGCCAACACGGAAGCGCGCGCATGGGTGGACAGGGAAGGCCGGGCTGAGGGGAAATCCGGCACAGGCGAATAACGGGAATTACGTACGGTTGAGGTCGGTCGGGGTTGACCGGATTAGCCAAAACCAGCTGACCAGCAGCTTGAAACTTCTACGACAGCATTAGCGCGTGGCTCGTCCTTTCCATATCGGAACAGTTCAAGATTTCGTGGTTTTTTTCCCGCGTCATTCGAAAATCGCCATCAGCGTGGCGAGAACTTCATCCATTGCAGCCGAAGAAAGCTTACCTACCTTGCGTCCACGGCGAGCCGTGATATCCAGCACGCGCGGTTGATCGCACCGTACAATACCGGTCGTTTCAATGCCGGTGACAGGAACCGCGAATCCTATACGGCGCGCAAATTCTCCCCCACTCGTAATTGGCGAAACGATCGGCAGCCTCGTTGCTGTCCAGCAGGAGCCCGCCATCTTTCAATCAGCGCAGCGCCCCTACTTCAACTGCTCGTAGAGCAGCTTCAGGATGCGGCTCGCATCCCCAGAGGTCGCAGGTTCGCCATCCCTGTTCATGACACTGACATCGGTGCTCTCTCCCGCGGCACCCGCCTCGCTGAGCTGGATGCGATATTGATCCTTCTGCTTCTCTTCTTCCTCATCGCGCCAGAATGCCAGCCTGGAGAGGAGGCCGGGACCTGCGCCACTGTCTGCATCTGGGTTGATGTAACGCACAAAATACGTGCCTTGCGAGCGGTTGCGATCTTCCACGGTGAAGCCCACGCGGTCGAGCGCCAGGCCGACCCGGCGCCATGAACGGTCGAATGGTTCGTTCACCGTGAGCACGCCACCCTTTTCGCGGTCCAGGCGCGCACGCTCGCGGTTGCTGCCGGCGCTGGCCAGGGACGAGCGCGCACGCTCTTCCGTCACGCCGAAGCGCACCATCAGGCGGGCCAGCATCTCCGCTTCCAGGTCCGGATCAGCCGGGCGGGGCTGCCAGACGGTACGGACGCCTGCCCCTTCCATCACCTCGCTCATCCCCCGGTGGCTGATATAGATCTCGGTCGTGCCATCCGGCCCGCGTTCCAGGCGGGTGCGGAACTTGTCGCGCTCCGCGGTCGAATAAAGAGAGTCCAGGAGTTTTCCAAGCGTATTCCTGAGAATATCCTCGGGAATCTTGGCGCGATTTTCCGCCCAATCGGTTTCCATCACGCCCGCTTCAGGCAATTCCACCTTGATGAGGAAGCCCAGTTCGTGCCAGAAATCTTTCACGACCGGCCAGATATCTTCCGGATCGCCGCTCACTACCAGCCAGCGCTGCGTGCCGGCGCGCTCCACGCGCGCCCCTGCCTCCTCCACGGAAGGGAGGATGGAGCCGCCGCTGTTCACGGTACCGCGGTTGCGTTCCTTGTCATAAGCGGAAAACGTCGCGCTTCCGGATGGGTTGATATCCGGAACGCTATAACGTTCGTCGGACCCCGGCGAGGTCAGATCCGGGGGCACTTCCAGCGGTGGAAGCTTGCCTGCCGATTTATAGCTTATCTTTTTGCCTTCCGGCATAAGATCGGACAAGGCGCTGCATCCCGCCATGACCCCTATCGCCAGACACAGCGCAGCCGCTTTCCGCCATCTCATGTTCACTGCCTGATTCCCTTGATTCGCTGGGTTCCACCGGCGTTCATACATCGACACCGGCTTTCCCCATCGCTTCTCTTACATTCTGATGATATCGGCCCGACAGCGGCGTCAGCGGTAGCCGCAAGCCCGTGCCTATCAGCCCCATCTGTGCCACGGCCCATTTCACGGGGATAGGATTGGCCTCGATGAACAGGTCCGCATGCAGCCTCAGCAGCCTGCGATTGACAGTGCGGGCCGCCTCCACATCCCCTGCGAATGCGGCAACGCACATTTCATGCATCAGCCGGGGAGCAACATTGGCCGTGACCGAGATTACGCCATGCCCCCCCAGCAGCAGCATGGCAAGCGCGCTGGCATCGTCGCCGCTGTAAACCGCAAAATCTTCCGGCACCCGCGCCAACAGGTCGAAACCGCGTCCCATGTCGCCGGTCGCATCCTTGATTCCCACGATATTGGAAATCTGCGTGAGCCGCAGCACAGTATCGTTGTCGATATCGGCGACGGTCCTGCCCGGCACGTTGTACAGAATCTGCGGAATATCGACCGCCTCGGCGACCGCCTTGAAATGCTGATAGAGACCTTCCTGGGTGGGCTTGTTGTAATAGGGCACGACGGACAGGCTCGCATCCGCACCGGCATTCTTTGCGTAGATCGACAGGTCGATGGCTTCCCGGGTGGAATTCGCGCCTGTCCCGGCGATGACCGGCACGCGCCCCGCCGCTGCTTCCACCGCTGTCCTGATGAGCAGATGATGCTCGTCGAAATCCACCGTGGGGGATTCACCGGTCGTGCCCACCACCACGATGCCGTCGGTTCCTTCCGCCACGTGAAAATCGATCAGCGCGCGGAAGCGCTCCAGATCCAGTTCGCCGTTCTCGTGCATCGGCGTGACGATGGCGACCAGACTTCCGCTTATTGCAACATTATCCATGACGTGGATCCGGGTAAAAACTTCCATTTTACCTGAAACTCACACCCTGGAAGCAGCGGGTATTCG
>CAZYYR010000305.1:0-2734 GCA_964651465.1 uncultured Nitrosospira sp. | reverse complement strand
CCTCGAAGCTATCGGTCAGCTGGGTTGCAGGCGCAGCCTGGATCGGCTCTGTTTCATCTTCTTCCACTTCGGGCTGGCGTTGCAGTCCCCTGTTTTCTTCCCCGATGCTCTCCGTTCGGCACTGCACGTAGGGCGTGATAGAGGCAGCCAAAGAGGAAGAGGGAGCAGACATCGATGTATCAGTCGTGCGCTTTGTCTGCAGGACTTTCTCCTTATCCTCTTCCTCCGGGATCGCCGGCGGAGCGGCAGCCTGCATATCGGGCATGCTCATCACCTGGCGGGTAACCCGGTCGGCTTCCTGCTCGTATTGGTCATCTGCTGCACCTACGGTCAGTTTGGGCTGAAGGATAGGGATTTTCCCGTCAAGGGTAAGCCGCTTTGCTTTGATCAACTGCGTAATGCGCTGGTTGCCAAGGGTGCGTTGCAGCTGCAGGAGAGAGGAGGTCAAGTTTGCGTGCAGGGAATGTGGAGCAGGAGTGCGACGCACGGTAGCCAAAGAATGTTGTTCATTCACCAAGGCTGAATGTTGCAGCGACATACACTCCGTTCCATCAATTGAACCCGCGATCATGCGTCAGGGCGACGGGATCCAGCGGCTTTCACCCCAAACTCAATCTAAAAATAGTCTATATGGCTGCGGTGTCAAGCCTACATTTGACGTAATGGATCTCCAAGGGGTTCGGGAAGAGTGTCGTTGAGATATGGCGCTTATCTCGAATTATCGCGGTCAGGAATCAAGAGCAGAACCGACGCCTGCAATTCTCTCTCGATTTCATTATCGGGACATTCGATAAAAGAATACGCAGCGGGCCGGATCGAAACGAGCTCCGCCATTCTGAAGTATCCCGCTGCCGCGTATCATGAAAGCAGGCGTTCCATTTTCGCCATGCCTGATCCGTTCATTCGCAAGGTCCGGAAAACGGTCTATTTTGACGTCACGCAAACCCGGAAAATCCAGACGGTAGGAGTCTCCTGACTCTGTCTGCAGCCTGTAAATATCGCTCCCATCCTCTGCCCATCCGAGTTTCCCGGTCAGCTCCAGCGAGGCCCCGGATATTTTTGAAGCTGCGGCTACCTTGAGCGGTGGAATTATCCAGACGAGGGTGGGTGCTGGAGGCAGGTCAATATACCTGATGGCGCTTGCCCCTGGCTGGAAGCCATCGAGTTCGCTGAGCCGATTCAAGTAAGCCGCTTTCAGGCATTCCTTCTCCTTGCAGGCATTACGAACAGTCTTCAGCCATTGCAACTGATCGGCCTTGAGGCAGGTCCTGCTTTCTTCCAATGCATTTGTGGCAACCAGGTAATACCGGTTAAGGTCCACGTCCAGCTGGGATAATTCAGGGTCGGCGCAGATCGCCTTTTCCACCCAGGTGGCGGCTTTAGTGCAATCGAAACTGGCGGCAGGCACCAGGCCGGCATGAATAGCCAGACTCAGGGCAGCAAAAAGAGGAGCCAGCACTTTTTTCCACGATCCCATAAAGATCCCGGGCGACTGAACGCCCGGATTGGCATTTAACGGCGCTCCATGAATTCGACAAGCTCGACACGCCGGTTTCTGGCACGGCCATCTTCACTGTCATTCCTCGTGACCGGGGCGAGCGGACCAAGGCCGTGAGCCACCAGCCGGGAAGAGGCGATCCCGTGAGAGGAAACCAGTTCCTGCACCACTGCCTGCGCCCGCTGTTTGGACAGATCGAGGTTGTAAGCCAGCGTTCCCTTGTCGTCACTATGGCCGACCACATGCAATTTCAAGCCGGCCGATTGCTTGAGAAGCTTCGCTATCTCGGCCACGGCGGCACGCGACTCCGGCAGCAGACTGGCACTGTCGAACCCGAACAGGATACCGTACAGCGCGATATGACCGCTGTCGGCTATTGCCTGCTTCATCTGTGCCGCGTCTACCGTCACCAGTTCGCTGTCCATGGGCTTGGCCTCGGCGGTCACGACACGGACATTTACCTTGTTCTTGTGCGGGCCGCCGATACCGTAGTTCTTGACAACGAATACTGTTATATAGGCCTCGCCTTGCGAGGGCGAAAGGCGAGCCGAGATGAACCGTTGGCCACGAGGTGTCTCTAGAAAGCCGCGGGAACCCAATCCGGCAATTTTGTTGAACTCGCGTCCCCCGCAGTTCTTGTCTTCACAGGCAAATAGTACTTCGAATCCCTTGGCTTTCAGGGCATTCTCGTAGTTCCGGTAAACCTCCAGGATAGAGCGTTCCGCAGGGATCGCATAACGGACATCCGTTATCCTGCCCTCGATCACACGGCTGGAAGCCAGCTTTGCCCCGACTGCTCCCCCGGTTGGCACCTCGTAACTGTCGAATGGATGCTGCTCGTAATGAAAAATCACGGCATCCTGGAAACGCTGGCCGAGAAGGTCAGGGTCCCGACTGCCTGCCACGTCTTCCGGCGCGGCGCTGACGAGCTGAGTCGCAAGAACAGCAGGCAGGAATGTTAAACCGACACGCATGGTGCCTCCGAAAAAACGTGGAAAATACTCTTATTGAGCCTAGATAGGAGAATGGATAGGGGATTTTTTCCCAGCCTTGCCTCGCTTTTTGATCGCTCGGCTTACCTTTAAAGGACTGCCACTACTGAATCATAGTACAGCCGTTGGGACTTGCTGGCTTGCTATCGTATTCCTTGAATATTGGGATAAATCTATCGGTTCAAGAACGGCCAGTGCCGCAAGGAATGGAGTTCTGCTGAAGATCAGATGGCTATGGCTGAAT
>CAZYYR010000304.1:0-2750 GCA_964651465.1 uncultured Nitrosospira sp. | reverse complement strand
ATGCCACCCGCCAGGGGCATACCGGGCATGAGATGCTGGAGATGGAGCTCACCCACATGAACGGACGGTTGTACGATGCGCAGCTTGCTCGTTTTATCTCCGCCGACCCGCCTCCTGGAACTGGCCCTCTATGTTGTGCTCAATCCGGTCAGAGGTCGTATGGTACGCACCCCGGACCAAAGGCCATGGAGCAGTCATCGCGCCACGACGAGGTGGTATGAATTACCCGCTGGCTGACGATCGACCGGCTTCTGGCCGTCTTTTCCGAGCATCGTAGTAAGGCCATACGCGCTATATGGAATTCATGGCAGACGGGAAAATCAGCCGGGGGCAGTGGGCGCCCGCCGAGCGATTTCGCAGCCGCCTGCAGAAGAGGCGAGCGTATCGCTCTGGCATACTGGACAGATGAGGGCCATTCAGGCATTCATGGAAGATCGATGCCGACGCATTGTGGAAATCAGACTCATCATGAAAAGTCCACCCAGCAGCATGGCATATATCTCGGGCTCCGGTACCGCTGTGGCCGCGTTGGGGGAGGAACTATCCACGGAAATGCTGGAGCCTCCAAAGGGGTGGACGAAGAGGGGAACATCGGTGAGTACGATTCGTCCATTCAGGTCCTGAATCTCGCGCGCATTACCCTCGGGGAACAGCGCTTCGAAGGCTTCAATCTGGTTTCCCGACAGGTACAGTGGTGACGCCAGCTGGACCCAGCTCACGCCTTCCGAAAATGGCGGTGTCGTGAGCGAACCGGAGTAGCGGAATGAGCCGAGATAGCCGGGCAGAAGCGCATTGAGATTGAAATGATCGATATGCAGCGTCTCGGCCGTAGTTTGCGGCAGATCCGAAAAAATCGGATCCAGCGCACGGTTCTTGAAAAGGCCCTGTCTGATTTCCCGGCCGACCACAAGCAGGTTGTTCGCGCTATCGCTGAACACGAGATGCATCTCCATTGGGAAGGAATGCCCGTTGATCAAGTGCTCCGATGGCGTATGAAAATGGAACTGAGCCAGATCCCATCGGTGGCCCGAAAGCATCAGGCTGCCTTCTCCGGGGTTGACATTGGCCCTGATCGTTTTTTCCACATCAGGAGAGCCATTGTTGATTACTGTTAATGCCGTGTCCCAGCTCAGGTTGAATTGAAGCGATGGCAGATTGCCGTAATAGGTATTATTCGAGCGAATATCAATGGGGCTTTGAGCCTCCATTGCCGAAAGATTAGCTGCAAAGTCTGCTCGCGCCGCTGGCAATGTCCACAGAACAAGGGCAGGAATGAGCACGGCGCCCTGCAATAGCCGAAAGAAGGATGCATTCATAAAACGACCTCACGAGTAGAGTTGGCAGAATGGAATACCACATGCCTGCCTGGAAACAGGATGACCTTTGAGAATCAGCCTGAAGGCCAGGCGGGGATGCATAATCCCGACCATGAGACGGCTGGTGACCAGCTCTGATGTTGTCTGTTGCAGAATGCAACAGAAATGACGGGTTGCTTTTGTTTCATGCAACCCGATGGGAGAGCCTCTTTTCAGAGGAGGGGAGTCTGTTTTGCGTTTTAGTCCTGATCAGGGCCTGTTAACAGAGGTCCTCTTGCTGAAGGCTGGCATTCACATTTGCTCATGTGTTGCTAGCCATTGCTCAGGCTTGAAATGGCCTGTTCCAACCCTAAAAGGCGATCTGATATTGGAGGACAAACTGATTCCTGTTGGTAATCTTGTATCCGGCGGTATTGAACACGGGTCTGTTCTGGAAATCGAAGGTGACCTTGCTGTTGTGCCCCTTGATCAGCCAGTTCACGCCGGCACTGAATACATTCATCTGTTCGCGCAAACGCTCGAAATCCGCGCTGGTGAATGCAAAATATGGCATCAGCTGGCCGTTGTTCCCACCGAGCAGGTCTTTGGGCAGCAGGTATCCGATCTGCCCGTACCAGAGATCGCCTGTGCCGAACATCGGGAATGCGTTGCCGCTGCCGATGACACCGGCGCCCGCGGTGCTTCCGCTCGTCGGATTGACGCCGTTGCCGTTGGCCCGCAGGTAATTGGGTCCGTAATTGGTATTGAAATAGCCCAGGTAGGCGGAAATGGCGGTTTCCTTGACTTTGTCTATGGGCGTGTCCAGATACCCGGCAACTGACCAGAGGTTGGCATCATGGAACTGGGCGGTTGCCTCGGAGGTGCCGGTCCACGTGGCGTTTTTCTGGGTGATGAAGCCCGCTTCCAGATTCAGTATGCTCTTCTTGCCCAGATAGGTGCCTTGCATGTAGGGGTTGGTGATCGGCTCCTTGTCCCAGAAATTCCACATGAAGAAGCCCTGGTACTGTTTCCTGTGGCCGGTTCTGGCAAACTGCGCATCCGTGGGAGAAATCGTTTCCGGCGGAAGGCCGGCATTGTTGATGGGGAAGGGGTCGCTGGCCGTAATGCGGTAGTTGAGATTTCCGATCTGGCCCCTGAGGTACAGGCTCAGCTTTCTGTTGAATATATCCGTCCGGTCCGCCGTCGCTTGTGCAAACAGCGGGACGTCCATCGTCATGATGGTACTGACGCTCGGGCTGCTAAAGCGGGACAGTCCATTGGCCATGACCAGGCCGCCACCGACGATCAGTTGATGGCCTTGCGTCAGCCGCAATTCACCGAAGGCGTCGTGAAAGAAAGACTGGAGCTTTCTGTTGTCCCCGTTCTGGCTCAGGAAGTTAAAGTTGTTCATCCCGTACTGGGTGTAAAAATACACCCGATCGGTAAGCTGCCCCT
>CAZYYR010000303.1:0-2751 GCA_964651465.1 uncultured Nitrosospira sp. | reverse complement strand
CACTTTGTCAACTTTTTCATGTTAAAAGTGCTTGAAGATTGTAAACAACATGGGTATGTGCGATAGTGTTCACGAAGCCTTTCTCCCTCTTCGTGATTTTTTGCGTCGCGGAACGGAACATCGAGAGAAGGCGTCCAACAGGAACCGGCGGCAGTAGAAGTGCAGAAGGCTAGAAAAAAGAGTTTGACAAACAGTTTGCGATCACGCGTCGGTCACCGGTGCAACCAGGAGGAAAGACCCGGAATCACGCGAACGAACGCGGCGGCATCTTGAGGTCTCGGCAAGCCGAAGAATTATGCGGCTGGTTATGCGTCCATCGGGGAGGGGGATGCGTCCGGTAGCTGTCCTTTCTAACGGGTCGAGAGTGGAAGAGGTGTCGCCGCTCCCCTGTTCAAATGCCCCAGCAATTCATCTCTGTACACTACAGTTTCGCCAGAGCCGGATTCCTCAATTGACGGTGCAGGCATCCCGCCTCTGACCCGTCCGGACATTCCCAACTTGCCAGCATGAATTTTCCTTCGGATTACGGGATATCGATTGCCGTAGCGCTCGGCATCGGTCTTCTGATCGGCGTCGAGCGCGAACGCAGGAAAGAGGAAGCCCAAACCCATGCTCCGGCCGGGGTTCGCACCCACGCGGTGACGGCACTGATCGGCGCAGTAAGCTTCGATCTGGGGGGCGTGGCCCTGCTCGCGGTAGTCGTCGTCGCCGCGGCCGGGTTCATTGCGCTCGGCTATTACCGGACGGGTAACGACGATGCGGGACTGACGAGCGAATTCGTACAGCTTCTGACTCTGCTGCTGGGCGCGCTTGCCATGCGCGAGCCGCTTCTCGCATCCGCCCTGGGGGTCACCGTGGCGCTCCTGCTCGTCTCCCGGGCGTGGATGCACCATTTTGTCCTCAAAGTCCTCACCGCAACGGAATTGCATGACGCCCTGGTACTGGGGGCCGCGGCTCTGGTCGTGCTTCCCTTGATGCCCAATCGCTATCTCGGGCCGTTCAACGCGATCAATCTCCAGATCCTGTGGGTCATCGTCGTGTTGATGATGTCGATCAGCGCGGGCGGCTATGTCGCCCGCCGCCTGTTTGGTCCCCGCTATGGGCTGCCGGCCACCGGATTTGCTTCAGGATTCATCTCCAGTTCCGCCACCATCGCGTCGATGGGCTCGCTTGCGCGCCAGAAGCCTGAATTCATGCCGGCCGCTGTGGCTGGCGCGGTCCTGTCCACGGTAGCCACCGTGCTCCAGATGGTTGCAGTTCTGGCTGCCACCAATCAATCCACGCTCCTCAAGATGGCAATACCGCTGGCCTGCGCAGGCATCGCGGCCATGGCCTATGCCGGCTGGTTCGTGTTCCGGGCGCTCAAGCAGCCACTGCCTGAATCGGCGCAGACAGGCAGGGCATTCAGCTTCCGCAGTGCGCTTCTGCTATCGGCCACGATGGGTGCGGTGCTGGTCGCGGCAGCGGCGCTCAATGCCTGGCTGGGCAGCGCCGGCCTGACCGCGGGCGTCGCAATCGCCGGCTTCGCCGATACCCACGCGCCAGCAGTATCGGTCGCATCGCTGGTCGACGCCGGAAAACTCGAGGCGGCAGCGGCAGTCACACCGATCCTCCTGGCCATGACCACGAACACCGTCACCAAGATTACCCTGGCTGCTACCAGCGGGGACCGGCATTTCGCGCAACAGGTGATTCCCGGGTTGCTTTTGACCATCGCCGCAGCCTGGCTGGGCGGCTTGCAGTCGGTGCTGAACGGATGATGCGAGGCATGGCTGACGAAGCGCGAGCAGCGTGCCGCCTCACTGTGCCAGCAGGCGCTCCTCGATCATTGCGGCAGTGAATGTGGTGACGATCCGCGCATCCGGCAGGACGAGACGCTCATCCTTGCCCTTGTAATCCAGCCGGCCGAGCATGTCCTTGATGACATTGAGCCGGGTCAACTGCTTGTTGTCGGCGTGAGCCACCGACCAGGGGGAGATGAGATTGTGCGTCCGTGCCAGCATCATGTCGCGCGCCAGACTGTAGTCGTCCCACTTCTTGAGCGCATGCTCGTCCAGCGCGCTGATTTTCCACTGGGCAAGCGGGTTTTTCCTGCGGTCATCCAGCCGTTTTTCCTGTTCGGCCTTGCTGATGTCGAGGTAATACTTGAACAGCCTGATCCCGGAGCGGATCAGCATATGCTCAAACTCGCATACAGAACTCATGAATTCCTCATACTCCGCATCCGTGCAGAAACCCATTACCCGTTCCACGCCGGCCCGGTTATACCAGCTGCGGTTGAACAGCACGAGTTCTTCGGCCGCGGGCAGATAGGGAACATAGCGCTGGAAATACCACGTCTTCCGGTCCCGGTCCGTGGGCTTGCCGAGCGCAACCACGCGCGTTTCGCGCGGACTCAGATGCTCCGTGATGCGCTTGATGGTTCCATCCTTTCCTGCGGCATCCCGGCCTTCGAAGATGACCAGTATTTTTTCATCGTTCTGGATGAAATGGCGCTGCAGCTTGACGAGTTCGACCTGGAGCTTGTACAGCGTCTCCTCATAGGCGTCCTTGGATATTTCGGGCACATCAGTGTCGCCTGTGTCATTCTTACCATTTTTTCCGGATTTTTTGCTCATGAGTCATCCCGTCCGCTGTTTTTGATGGGAAACCAGGCCTGTATTCAGGGCAGGCACCGGTCACTTCCCCAAACGATTACACGTGACGCGCGCCTTGTCAACGCGACAGGACGCGACAAACCGGGCAACTGCA
>CAZYYR010000302.1:0-2752 GCA_964651465.1 uncultured Nitrosospira sp. | reverse complement strand
TCGCGTCTGTGCGAATGATCAATAGAATGTTGCGGGCAGTCCGCATGATGTGCCTGGTGGGCTCCCTGGGGGGGGCGATTTCGTACGCCCATGCGCAGGACGCCCGGTTCGACGTATTCGAATACCGGGTCGAAGGCACGACCTTGCTGCCGGTCGGGGCGGTCGAACAGTCTGTTTATCCCTATCTGGGCGAAGACAAGACCCTGGAGGACGTGGAGCAGGCGCGGGATGCGCTGGAGCGCGCCTACCATGACGCCGGGTATCTGACCGTGCTGGTCACCATTCCCGAGCAGAAGGTGGAAGACGCGGTGGTCCGCCTGGCGGTGACGGAAGCGCCGGTGAAGCGCTTGCGCGTGGTCGATTCGCGCTACTTCAGCCCGGCCGATATCAGGACGGCGATCCCGGAGCTGGCTGAAGGCAAGGTGCCCAATTTCACCGAGATGCAGAAGCAGCTGGCCGATCTCAACCGCTCGGCCGACCGACGGGTCACCCCGGTCCTGAGGGCCGGCAAGACCCCGGGCACGGTCGAAGTGGATCTGAAAGTGAAGGACCAGCTGCCGCTCCACGGCAGCGTGGAACTCAACAGCCGGCAGATACCGAATACCACCTTGACGCGGCTGAGCGCCAATGTGAGCTGGGACAATCTCTGGCACCGGCAGCACAGCCTGGGCGTGACCGGGCTCGTGGCGCCTGAGAATCCCGACGAGAGCAGGGTCATTTCGGGCAACTATACCCTGCCGGCATGGGGCGGCTTCGTCGCGCTCTACGGTGTCTATTCCGCGTCCGATGTCGCCTCGGTCGGCGCGCTCAACGTGCTGGGCAACGGGATGATCCTGGGCGCGCGCTACATCCTTCCGCTGCCCGGGACGGGAACGTTCTTCCATACCGCATCGGTCGGCCTGGACTACAAGGATTTCACCCAGAAAATCAATCTCTTTGGTGGAGGCAATTTCAATACCCCCATCACCTACATGCCGTTCACCGTGGGCTGGGACGGTACCTGGCTGGGAGACGGACGCGCCACCAAGCTCGGTTTATCGCTGAATTTCCATGTGCGTGGTCTGGTGGGAAGCGAGGAGGAGTTTGCCGCCAAACGCTTCAAGGGCCGCTCCAATTACGTTTACCTGCGCGGCAGCTTCTCCCATACCGAAACCCTCAGCCAGGGATGGGGCCTGACGGGACGGGCCAGCTGGCAGATTGCGGCGCAGCCGCTCATCAACAACGAGCAATCCATCGTCGGTGGAATCAACACCGTGCGCGGCTACCTGGAAGTGGCGGCACTCGGCGACGACAGCGCCACCGGGGGGCTGGAAGTCTTCACGCCGAACTATGCCGGCTACCTGTTCGATCCCATCAGCGAACTTCGCCTGCTCGCCTTCATCGATGCCGGCATCGTGCGCATACAGGATCCGCTGCCGGGACAGCAGGACCGCTTCGACCTGGCGGGTACGGGCATGGGCCTGCGCATGAAAGGCTGGCAGGGAGCGTCGGCCGACGTGAGCTGGGCGGTGGCGCTGGAAGAAGCCGGCAGGACGAAGGCCGGAGACAAGCGGGTGCACTTTCTGTTTCGCCAGGCCTGGTGAGGCAGCGTCATCGGCTGTTCAGGATCCGCTGCGGAACGAAGGTTCTGCAGCTTTAAAAGTTGAAAGGTTTAGGATTTAAAGGGAATCGAACATGAATCGCAATCTCTACCGGCTGATCTTCAGTCAAACCTCGGGCATACTGGTTCCGGTATCGGAGTCGGCGCATGGTCGCGGCAAGGCGGCCAGTTGCGGCATCCTGGTTGCGTGCCTGCTGCTGGGCAATCCTGCCCAGGCGGAGTTGCCCGTCCCCTGCGGTGGCGGCAGTTGCGGCGCCGGGGTGCCGGATTTCGTCTCCGCCGGACAGGCGGCCTACCATGTTCATGACCACCAGGCCATCGTCAACCAGGTGGGCGACAAGGCCATCCTCAACTGGGAAAGCTTCAATGTCAGCCCGGGGCATTCAGTCCAGTTCCAGCAGGTGGAGAGCCTGGCCGCGCAGAACCTGGTGCAGGGTGCCAGCTTCACCACGCTCAATCGCATTTTCGACGGCGATCCCAGCGTGATCGCAGGCATCATCACCCAGGCAGCGGGACAGAACGCCAACATCATCCTGGTCAATACCAACGGCATTGCATTCATGGATTCGGCGCAGGTGAATCTGGGCAGCTTCACCGCCAGCAGCCTCGATATCCAGGACAGCTTCATCCTCAACGCCTTCCTGACGACACAGAAAGGACTCCCGCAATTCGAGGGCACGGGGGGATTCATCAAGGTGTTCGAGGGCGCGCGCATTACCGCGGGCAGCCAGGGCCGGGTGATGCTGATTGCCCCTACGGTGGTCAACAAGGGCACGGTGCAAGCACCCGACGGGCAGGTGATCGCTGCCGCGGGCACCCGGGTATTCCTGCGTTCCGCCTCCGCCGAGCCGGTGGATGCCAACGTCCGCGGCCTGCTGGTGGAGGTGGACAGCCCGGTCGGTCTTACCGGTTTCGAGACCGAAAATCCCGACGTCAAGGATGGAGTGCTGGATGGCCGGGCAGTCTCGTTGAAAGACGGCGCGCACGACAAGCTCGGCCACGTCACCAACCTGGGCGAACTGAGCACGCCGCGCGGCAATGTCACCATGGTGGGGTACGCCGTCAACCAGCAGGGCATCGCGCGGGCGACGACTTCGGTGACGGCCAACGGTTCGGTGTACCTCCTGGCCAAGGACGTTGCGACCGCACAGG
>CAZYYR010000301.1:0-2760 GCA_964651465.1 uncultured Nitrosospira sp. | reverse complement strand
AGACGGTTGGATTGCCGAATGCCGCCTGGGCCTCATTGCGGGTAATGATGACCGCATTCGACAGCGCAGCTTCGGTATGCACCACGCGCATGCCCCGACCGCCTCCCCCCGCTGCGGCCTTGATGATGATCGGATAGCCGATCGCGCGGGCAATCGCCTTGATTTCCTCCACGGATTCGGGTAATCCTCCGTTGGAACCCGGAACGCACGGAACACCCGCTTTTTTCATGGCGTTCTTGGCGCTGACCTTGTCACCCATCAAGTGGATCGTTTCCGGTCGCGGGCCGATAAAGACAAAACCGCTTTTTTCCACGCGTTCTGCAAAATCGGCGTTTTCCGAGAGAAATCCATAGCCGGGATGAATGGCTTCCGCGTCGGTGACCTCGGCAGCGCTGATGATGGCGGGAATGTTCAGATAGCTTTGTGCCGAGGGTGCAGGACCGATGCAGACCGACTCATCGGCAAGCTTGACGTACTTGGCCTCGGCGTCCGCTTGCGAATGCACCACTACCGTTTTGATGCCCATCTCGCGACAGGCGCGCTGGATACGCAAAGCGATCTCGCCACGATTGGCTATCAGTATTTTTTCAAACATGCTTCAAGGTGAAGGTCAGGGCGTGGATGACATGGACTCTTCCATCCGATGAGAGAGAGAAAGACGCGATCATTCAATGACAAACAGGGACTCACCGTATTCCACCGGCTGCCCGTTCTCCACCAGTACCGCCTTTATCACTCCGCTCTTGTCGGATTCGATTTCGTTAAGAAGCTTCATCGCCTCTATGATGCAAAGGGTTTCTCCTTCTTTCACCGTCTGGCCCACCTCCACGAAGGCATTGGCTCCCGGAGCGGAACTGCGGTAGAAGGTCCCAACCATGGGAGATTTCAAGATGTGCCCTTCGGGCAATATCTGCGCGGCGGCAGTGGCAGGCGTAACGGCTGTGCTTTGTGGCGTGGCCGCTATTGCCGGTTGGGCTGGCGCGCTTCCTCCCGGTCCAAACTGGGCATGCCCCGAAGGCGACCGACTGATCCGCACCTTCTCTTCGCCCTCGGTGATCTCCAGTTCGGCGATACCGGATTCTTCGACAAGATCAATCAGCTTCTTAAGTTTTCTCAGATCCATAAAGCCTCCACAGGAGCGATGCTCCTTTTCTTTATCCGAGCAGTTCATTCCCTCGCCCCGCAGCTAACGACCCATTGGGCTTCATTCCTTATCACATCCGGAACTTGGGCCGTATCCGTTCAGTCGAAGTCTGGGGTGAAATCGGTATCCGCCGATTTCTTCCGGCTCCCTCCAGCGGCATATTCCAGAGCGAGCTCATAGCCTTTAGTCCCCAGGCCGGTTATGACCCCCACCGCAAGGTCGGAAAAATATGACTTGGCACGAAAGGGTTCGCGGGCAAAAATATTGGAAAGATGGACTTCAATGAACGGGATCCGGCTGGCGGCAAGCGCATCGCGCAGCGCAACGCTGGTATGAGTGTATGCTGCAGGATTGATCACGATGAAGTCGACCTTCTCAGACATCGCCTGCTGCACGCGATCCACCAACTGCGATTCCGCATTACTTTGGAAATGCGCAAAAGCCACTCCTAAATCTTTCGCCAATTTCGCCAATTTACCGTTAATTTCGCTCAACGTCTCCGAACCGTAAATTTCCGGCTCGCGAGTTCCCAGCAGATTCAGGTTGGGTCCATGCAACGCCAGTATGTTTTCAACTGTGCCGACGGGGTTTTTCATGGCGGCAAGTGTGAACCAATCATTGGAAATTGTCCAGCAATTACTCGCAAATCGGCGAATATAAGGGAAATTGGGGGATTTTTGGGGCGACCTTATTGGCTGGGCCTTTTCAGGCCGGTTCTGGCTGCAGGAATAATCGTCACGCGGGCAGCTTACCGTCTTTTTGGTTCTTTTACTGAGAGTTTCGGTTCAAAGACCTGTCTGTGCCTCATGGGCCAGTTCTGTCAGTTCTGCTTGGTGAGGAATTTCTACACGAGGTTAGACTGATCTTTTATCCTGAGCTTGGCGTGCGAGGGTTTGCCGGGTGTTTCCTAAACCTCTATAATTAGCTGACCTTTGAAGGGCTGTTGTAGCTCAGCTGGTAGAGCAACTGATTCGTAATCAGTAGGTCGGAGGTTCGACTCCTCTCAACAGCACCACGAATCAAAGATTGAAAAAACCAGTCGAAGCGAGGCAGTAGCGTGCGCTAGGCTGTTCTCGGTAAGCGAAGACAGCTCTTGATCCCGTGGACTGGGCGTTCGAACCGATCCGATCCAAAAAAATAAGGCGTTGCGGGTTCAACCCGTAACGCCTTTATTTATCGGAAAGTGTAACCAGGCTGGAACCACCTCGAGCTCGAGCGGCCTGGGCGAGGCAACTCAGCCCCGGCTGGACATGCAGTGTCAGATCGAAGCATTCGTGACCTGTTTGCCCCAATGTCCTGTTTGCCCTTTATACCTTGTCTGCCCTGTATGGGCGTACCCGCCAGATGAGCAAAACCAGTCCCGCCAGTAGCATCATGTGAGTTTCGGGCTCGGGTATCGGGGATACGTTATCTATAACTCCACGCAATAGGGTATGCATATGATACATGGGGTCTTCAGTCGTCCATGAAAATCCAATGCTGATACTGTTGGTGCCTCCGAAGTCTTCCAGATGGATTGGCAAGGCAAGACTCGTTAGACCATCCTGTCCCTCAAACCCGAAGGTAAAGAGTGTCGGGACCAAACCCAGGGACTCAAACCCCCGAGCTCCGCAGCC
>CAZYYR010000300.1:0-2812 GCA_964651465.1 uncultured Nitrosospira sp. | reverse complement strand
CGCATTACGAATGCGAGCAGATTCATGGATCCTGAAGGCCATGTCCGTATTGAAGAGTCAGGCGACACCTCCGGCCGCAGGGCATATGCATCGGATAACCGCATGCCTGGATTCTTCGAACGACCCCTGGCTGGCTTCCCTCGCATGCAAACCAGGCTGATGCGCGCGTCGAGCGGCACAGCCATCCGTACCCGACCGCATGACGTTCCTGCGGAAGAGCGTTATGGGGTGGTATCCCCGCCGGGCGGAGAATCAGGCGGGACACGAGCCTTGCCCCGCGAAACGACCTTTCCTTCCTTATCGGCGCCGGAGGCGGCAGATCCGCAGGCAATCGCGGAACAAACATGGCGAACGATCGCGGAGCGTCTCGTGGTGGAACAGGAAAGACGGGGACTGGCGAAATGGATATAGCACAGCTGGAAATTCTGGCGGAAGAAGAAGGAGCGGGGCTTCCCCAGTTCAATCCTAACAACTCCGCAAACAAGATCATCTGCAGCAGCAATTCCACGAGGGACGGGGTAAAGATGTTCAATCCCAGCCGTCTGACAGTAACGCGTACGGTTGCCTGGCCGACTCAAGGAGTGACGAAGCGCGATTCCCCGGAACTGCATCACGCCGGCGCCATAGAGCCCAGCACGCTCAACGTTGAATTATTCCTGGACTCGTATGACAACGATACACCGCGTGAAAGGAAAGAAAGTGTCCGCAAGATTACGGACAGGCTTGTCAACCTGACAAAAGTCGACAGCAATAAGCATCGGCCGCCGGTATGCAGGCTCACGTGGGGCCGGATGGGGAACGACAAAGGATTTTTTCAGGGGGTATTGGAAAACCTCGCGCTGCAGTTCAATCTTTTTCTGGAGAATGGAACGCCAGTCCGGGCAACTGCAACCTGCACATTCAAGGCGTGGACACCCAACGAACAGGATTTGAAAGAACAAAGCCTGATGTCCTCCGATGTAGCCAAGGTATGGGTGGTGAAGCGAGGGCAGACGCTGGCGAGCATAGCGAAATATGAATACGGAGATGCACGCAAATGGCGTCCCATTGCCCTGGCGAACTGCATCGACAATCCGCTGGCGCTGGCGCCCGGCACAGTGCTTATCCTGCCCGCCATACGCAACGGCTGAGGGACAAAGACTTGAAGAGCAGACAATTCCGATGACAGCCAGAGATGAATTCGAAACGCTTGCACCTGAATTCGGAATTCACATCAATGATTCCAGGAAATCCATCGATGCGGTCAAGGCAGATCTGATCTCCATCGCGGTGATGAATGATGTCGATGCTATCAGTATGCTGGCCTTGACCATTTCCGCGTGGAATGCGGCGGAATCGAAAGTCAAGTGGATGGATGACGAGCTTTTCAGGGAAGGAAATCCGATCAGAATCACAATGGGATATCACGATCACCTCGAAACGCTGTTTACGGGCGAAATCACGGCGCTCGAGCCCTGTTTCCCTGAAGGAAGCTCGCCTACCTTGACTGTTCGCGCCTATGACCGACTGCACAGGTTGATGCATCGGCGCAACACGAAATCGTATACCAACTTGAAGGACAGCGACATAGCCAGCCAGATCGCGAGAGAAGCCGCGCTGCAGGCCGAGACCGAAGATACGGGCGTGGTATTGCCTTACTTGTTGCAGCACAACCAGACCGACTACGATTTCCTGCTCGATCGGGCGCAACGCATCGATTACGAACTGGTGATGGAGGATCGCACGCTCCTGTTCCGTCCCCACGAAGTAGAAAAGGAACCGGTGCTTAAATTGAGAAGAGATATCGAACTGCTCGAGTTCCGCCCGCGCATGACGATCATGGGTCAAGTGGCGGAAGTGACCGTGCGCGGATGGAGCCCGAAGGATAAGAAAGAGATCGTGGCGCGTTCATCTGCGGGAGCGGTGTCGGCAAAAAAAATGAGGGGAACGACCTCGGGTCCCGCCAGCATCCAGCAAAGGATTTCCGGCACCGGCGGGACCAGGGTAACGATGCCGGTACAAAGTCAGGATGAAGCGGACCAACTGGCCAAGCAGGGACTCTCCAGGCTGGCCCTCGGCTATGTCAAAGCGGAGGGCGTATGCATCGGGGATCCGCGCCTGCGAGCGGGAACGGTAGTGGAAATCGAGAATATTGGCGAAAGATTCGGCGGCCATTATTACGTCTGCAGCACCGAGCATCGCTTTTCCATGCAGAAAGGATATCGCACGGCCTTTTCCGCACGGAGAAATACGACATGATTCACGCGGACATCGTAAGCAGTATGCTGGGCCGGCACGATGCTGAAGGCAGGTACTACGGCGTCATGGTGGGCATCGTGACGAACAACCGGGACCCCGACAACATGCACAGGGTCAAGGTGCGCTTTCCCTGGCTGAACCAGGATGACGAAAGCAACTGGGCGCGTATCGCCAGCCCCATGGCCGGCAATGACCGAGGCATCTATTTTCTGCCGGAAGTGGACGACGAAGTGCTGGTTGCCTTCGAGCATGGCAGCGTCGAACATCCCTACGTGGTGGGCTCGTTGTGGAATGGAAAAGATCAGGCACATGAAAGCAATTCGGACGGGGCAAACAATAACCGCAGCATCAAGTCTCGCAGCGGTCACGTGATCCGCCTGAACGACAGCTCGGGTGACGGGACGATCGAGATCATCGATCAAACCGGCAATAATAAAATCGTGATCAGCAGTTCGAACAACAAGATAGAAATAAAGGCGTCCGGCGACATCGAGATCACTTCCCAAACCGGGAAGATTACCCTGAGCGCGCTCAACATCGAGCTGAAAGCGCAGGCAAATATCGACGTGACGGC
>CAZYYR010000299.1:0-2830 GCA_964651465.1 uncultured Nitrosospira sp. | reverse complement strand
ACCAGCCGGTCGAACGGAAAGCGGCCCTGCGCGTAAAGCTCGACCAGGGCCGGAATGAAGATATCCGGCGTGCTGTCGCCTTCGATGACGCCGATGATGCGCTTGCCGGTAGTCATCACGCCGTTCACATCGAAACTCGCCTCCGTTCCCAGCGCAGGCGCACCCACGATGCCGCACGTACCGCAATTAGCCAGCGCATCGATGGCCTGGCGCAGCACTTCCGGCCGGCCGCTGGATTCGAGCGTGTAATCCGCGCCTCCTCCGGTGATCTCGCCCACGGCCTCCACCGGATCGGTCTCGCGGCTGTTGACGGTATGGGTCGCCCCCAGCTCTTTCGCCAGCTCAAGCCGGGATGGCACCACATCTACCGCGATGATGATCGCCGCACCGGCGATGCGCGCAGCCATTACGGCGCTGAGCCCCACTGCGCCGCCGCCGAACGTGGCGAAACTGCTGCCAGGGCTCACCTTCAGGGCGTTGATCACGGCACCCGCACCGGTCTGGATGCCGCAGCCCAATGGCCCCAGCAACTCCAGCGGCACGTTTTTCGGCACTTTGATCACATTGCGCTCATGCGCGAGAGCGAACGTGCCGAATGACGACTGGCCGAAGAAGTGGTCATGAATTCGTCCGTCGGAACCGGAGGTGCAGTCCTCTTTTTCGTAGGTCGACGTGCTGCCGTCCTCGCGGGCGCCGCCAAAATTGAGCGCATAGAAGTTTTCACAGTAGGTCAGGTTTCCGCGCAGGCACGGCTTGCAGTGGCCGCACCACATGTAGGTGAGCACCACGTGGTCGCCCACTGCCACTTTTTTCACGCTGCTTCCGACCTGCTCCACCACGCCGGCGCCCTCGTGCCCGAGCACGACCGGCATGGGCACATCATAGAGCTGATCGCGCGCCACCATGTCGGTGTGGCACATGCCGGTCGCGACCACCCTGATCAGCACCTCCTCGGGGCGGGGCTCATCCAGCCGCAGATTCTCCACCTGGAACGGTCCGCCTTTTTGGCGTATGGTTGCTGCCCTGATCTCTCTCATTCGTGGCCTTTTCCTGCGTCTGATTGATAAAACCAGCTAGCTGATCAGCTAATTGCGGATGCCCGACTTGCCCGGTGCGATGATTCCATTGGGATCGAGCGCCTGCTTGAGCGTCTTGTGCACGCTGCGCTGCACCGGACCGTACGTCTCCGCCACCTTGTCCATGAAAGCAGTATTGACGCGGTAAGTGCCATATCCCTGCTCTGAAAACACTGTCAGCAACTCATCGAAGCACTTGTAGGCCGCTTTCTCCTGCTCAGGGTTGGTCTTGTCGTACAGGACATCGACGATGTGATGCATGTCGCGCATGCCCACGATGAATTCGCCCGAGTAATCGAGACCATGCTTGGCGAGTATCTGCTTGGTCAGGGACATTTGCTTGAGCGTCTCGCTCCCGCGTGCCTGCGAAACCGGGGCGAACCACATCGAGCCGCCGCCCCCGCGCCAGTTGTAGAGGGAAAACTCCTGCAGCGTCATCTCCCCTTTCATGAGCTTGGCCCGATACTCGAATGCCGCATCGGCTGCCGCTTCCTGCTCGTTCAGGATTTTCGCCTTGCCGGACTTGCCGAAAGCCTGGGTGACGATCTTCCAGTTGACTTCGATCTGTTCCGGCGTGCCGTAGAGCGCGGCATACACGTTCCAGATCCCCAGGTTGTGGTCCTTGGTCAGTTTCTTTACCGCTTCATCCGAAATTGCGCCCGGACCTTTGACATAATCGCTGCGCTTTGCCTTGACTGGCGCCTCGTACAGTGCATGGGCGATGACGACGGCGTTGGGAATGATCCCGTTGATGCGCAGCGGGCGGATCGTTTCCACGATCTCCACGATATCTTCCTCGTCCTGGTACTGGATGACGAATGGCTTGAAAGCCGGCGGCGCCGGCATCAGCCAGAAGCCGAACTTGGTGACGATGCCGTAGTTGGACTGGGTGAAGATGCCGTCCAGATAAGGCCCATAGCCCCATTTGAATACCTGCCAGGTATTGGAATTGGGCATGGAGCCCATGCCCGTGCGCAGCACCTCGCCATTGGCGAGCACCACTTCCATGCCGCAGGCGAAAAGAAACTGTTCTCCATAGGGCGTATAGCCCACCCCGCGGTCGAGCGTGTGGCCGGTTGGACCGGCAATGGCGGAAGGCGCGGGCATGGAAAGCCACAGATCCAGCTTGTGCTCGGCGATGTGGTCATAGAGCTGCTTGTAGGTCACGCCGGGCTCCACCAGCGCGTAAGCGAGATCCTTGTCGACCTCCAGGATGCGATTCATGCGTTTGAGATCGAGCACGATCTGGCCCCGCTCGGCCGGTGCGGCGGAACCATAGCCAAGGTTCTTCCCGGTGGAAATAGGCCATACCGGCACCTTGTAGCGGTTGCAGATGCGAACGATCTGCTGCACCTGTTCGACGGTTTGAGCCAGCAGCGCGGCGGAAGGCGTGTGGTCGGCATCCGGTACCGGCATCATCGTCTTGATATAGGGGGCAAGCTGCGCTGCGCTCGTCAGGACGGAGGCGTCACCGAGGGCTGCGCGAAATTCCCGGATGGCGGCAGCGAAAGTGGTTTCCGTTACGCCCTTGGGCAGCGCGATGTATTTCTCGGCCATTCTTTATTCTCCTTTTTTCACTACACGTCGATGATGAATGATGTGAGACGCGCTTCCGCGGGGGTGTGCCGGCTATGGCTACCCTGCTCCCGCTGGCCCGCCAGGTTCTCTTGTCCGTTCCGGTGCACGAATGCGCGGCGGGCGGCGGAAACCTGTCTCTTTCCGATTTCCATTTCGAGCGCGACAACCGCAACCGA
>CAZYYR010000298.1:1590-2835 GCA_964651465.1 uncultured Nitrosospira sp. | reverse complement strand
GGATGGGACGGGGCTTTGCGGGCGGTCTGCCTTGTCAGGCTCCTAGCGAAGGGGATCGACCATTCGCGTCGTCGCCTTTCGCGCATCCCATCCCGCAAAGCCGCCGTCGCGTCAACGGAGATTTGTTCAGCGCTTCCCTCGATTTTGATTGGCGCTCCCGGTGAACCGGCTGAACTGTGGAGACTCCCCCGGGTAAATAATGGTGGTCAAACCCCCGAGCTCCGCATCCACAGAGCCGGAGTCGGTGGTGAGGACTAAACTTCCTTGACGTGAGTAGTATGCGATGTCGCGAGACTGCTCCCGCGGCAGCGCCGCTTCATCGTAGGTTAGATAAGCCAGGAATGAAGTACCCCCGAGGTTTCGGAGTTCCTGAGGCGTTGCGAGTGACGTTTCAACAGTCATTTTTCCAGAGAGTTCCCAACTCACTGCACCGGCGCCGGCGGCACCCATTGTCAAGGTTGATGCCAGAAATGCTCCAGTGATCGTCTTTCTTATCGATTTCATTTTATCTCTTGTTTTTGTTCTGTTGTAATCGGCACGGCTGTGACGATCGATATGTTACCTGTTCAACTTTAGGGAAACGCTGAAAAGCCCCCCGCACAGAGGGAAACGATCGCTGACTTCCCTATAATGACAGTTGAGATTAGGCCGGTCCCCAGTTGAATCGGACAAGATGTCCTGATTATAGAGATATACGGTTGCGGCAGGATTCCTCATTTGCTTTTCAGCGACAGCCATGCGGCTCGGCAAATTCCCGGCAGACGTACTTAAGTCCAATGGTAAAAACCGATAATCCGGTTACCATATGCGAAGTCTTTTTGCGTCGGCACGTTCCGATATCTGTATCGGGGGAGAATGAACCCTGTTCAGACGGCATCGAGCGAGGATCGCGGCTGTCCGACGGTTTCGCCGGGCGTGAAAGGCCATTCCCATTAACAGGCAATTATCATGACTAATACGATAACTTTTGACGAGGCATACGATGTTGCCAATATGCTGATCAGGAAAGCATCAAAGGATCAACTGGCGGAATGTGCGCGTTTGCTGGCCCTGAACCTTGCATACCATCAGGTCAAGCAGGGGGAAATTCCGGTGGATGAGACTCTGGCGCTGCTGCGATCGTTCGAGCGTAATGAAGAGCAACTGACCTTGTTGATGGAGGGAATGCTGAACCTGATAGGAGTGTTGGTCAACGTATGCGGAGGACTTACGCAGGCAAAGCACTGAAGTTCGATGCATGAATGA
>CAZYYR010000298.1:0-1490 GCA_964651465.1 uncultured Nitrosospira sp. | reverse complement strand
TGGTCGTGGGCGATGTTCGACTTCGCCAATTCCGGCTACACCACGGTAGTGATAACGGCTATTTTTAATGCCTATTTCGTGGCGGTGGTTGCCAATAACGAGGAATGGGGCACGTTTGCGTGGACTGCGTCGCTTGCGGCTTCATCGGTGCTTATCATTCTGGCGGGGCCCGTGCTGGGGGCATACGCGGACGCGCATGCCATGAAGAAGCGCCTGCTTTTGCTGAGTACGGTGGGTTGCGTGCTCTTTACCGCGCTGCTTTCCCTGGCCGGTCCGGGAGACTTGTGGCTGACGGTTGTGCTGATCATCCTTGCCAGCTTCTTTTTTGGTTGCGGCGAAAACTTGATCGCTGCTTTTTTACCGGAACTGGCGCAGGGAGACGCGCTCGGAAAAGTATCCGGCTGGGGCTGGAGCTTCGGATATATCGGGGGGCTGGTATGCCTGGGCCTGTCCCTGGCATATGTGACCTGGGCTCAGGAGCGCGGCATGGCAGCAGCGGAGTTCGTTCCGGTCACCATGCTGATTACAGCGGTTTTTTTTGCCTTATCGAGCATTCCCACCTTTCTCTTTCTCAAAGAGCGGGCACTGCCTCAGCGACAAGCCACCACAGGCATGGCAGTGCGCGAAGCTTTCGCTAGACTCGGGAATACGCTCAATCACGCGCGCGTCTATCGCGATCTGGCGCGGTTTCTTTGCTGTATCGTGTTCTACCAGGCCGGCATCCAGACGGTCATCGCGCTGGCGGCCATCTACGCCCAGCAGGTGATGGGCTTCGATACGGGCGACACCATATTTCTGGTCCTTGTGGTCAACGTTACCGCGTCGATCGGGGCATTTCTGTTCGGAAACGTCCAGGACAGGATAGGCCATATCCCCACCATAGCACTGACCCTGGCGGGCTGGATCGTGATGATCCTGCTTGCATGGATGGCGGAAGATCGGACGATGTTCTGGGTGGCGGCCAATGTGGCGGGATTGTGTCTGGGAGCCTCCCAGTCCGCCGGCCGAGCGCTGGTGGGCTATTTCAGTCCCGCCGCGCGGCGTGCCGAATTTTTCGGGCTATGGGGGCTTGCAGTCAAATTGTCGTCCATACTGGGGCCGATCACGTACGGGCTGGTAAGCTGGGCTTCAAGGGGCGATCATCGGCTGGCCATGCTGATCACGGGTGTTTATTTTGTCATCGGGCTGGTCATATTGATGGGTATCGACATACAGCGGGGGCGGCAAGCGGCCCTGCTTGCCGAACCGGCTTCTCGATGAATGCAGTGACTTGCGGGCTTATGGGTTGCTCGACAGGCCTGTGGGGCGCGCCGGCAAGGGAATTCTTGCCGGCGCGCCCTTTGATCCCGTCCTTTCTGCTTCAGGTGGCGTGCTCAGTGATGGTGACCGTGCCCATGCCCATCGTCGGCTTTATCATGAGGCTCCATGTGGTGGTGATGGTGCTCATGGTCATCTGCCGAACCTTTATCGCCGGCTGATTTTTTCTTGAG
>CAZYYR010000297.1:0-2841 GCA_964651465.1 uncultured Nitrosospira sp. | reverse complement strand
GGATCGTAGTTGGTGATGAGAACCGGCCCGGGTGCCAGCTTGCGCAGCGTATAAGTATTATTGTGCTCGTTGTAGAACACGGAAAATTCTTTCTCCAGCACATGAAAACCTTCCGCTGTAACCGAACCTGCGGGAATGGTCCAGGTACGTTCCAGGGGAAGGGGCTCCGCATATAGCCGGTTCTGGTCCTGGATGGCGGAAAGATGAAGCACCACGCGACGGAACATCGCATAACCCTGACCGTCGAGCGGCCGATTGCCATAGGCGGTCTGTCCTTCGGGATGCTCGATTCGCACTTCCTGCGACATCAGCCGCAGCAAAAGATCGATATCGAAACGCTGGCGCAGCAGAAGGGTGAATTTGCTTTGCTGGAAGGGAGTCAGCAGCCGTTTTGTGAATTCTTCTCCCTCGATCGGGACAATGCTTATGGTTGGATTTTCCGCGAGGCTGCCGCCGAATATCGGCATTAGCACCGCCCCGGCAAGCCCTCCCAGGGCGGGCGTGGCGCCGGCGCTGAAACGAAAGTCGAACGTGGCTGCAACGTTGGACACGCCGGTGAAGTGGAGCGGCTGATGATGATGGGCGCGGGCGATATTGAGCAACAGCTGCTTCGATGTCGCGGCAGTGATCGCTTCGTCGTAGGCGCCGACCGCGCGGTTGAGCGCCACGGGGGAGACGCAGCCGCTGAGCGCGAGCAGAATTCCACCGCACAGTAGCGAGCACGCCAAACTCGAAAGGGGGCGAATATTCCTGTTCATTACGCTTATCCGGAGGATCCCCGGCATTCTTCACAACCCGAAATCTTCGCCTGCTCCCAATAATGTCGCTCCGCCGATCATTGCAAAAATGACAGCGGCAATACTGCGCACGATCCGTACCGGCACGCGGTTTGCAAGACGGTCTCCAAAATAAACCGCGGGGATGTTGGCTATCATCATTCCGATCGTGGTGCCTGCGACAACCGCGGCAAATGCACCATACTGCGCTGCAAGGGCAACCGTCGCAACTTGCGTCTTGTCGCCCATTTCCGCAATGAAAAAGACGGCGAGGGTGGTGGCGAATACGCCGTAGCGGGCGGTGAGAGGGCCGGCATCGTCAAAGCGATCGGGAACCAGAGTCCAGATCGCCATGCCGAGAAAGGACAGCCCCAGCAGCCACCGCAGGATTTGCGGTTCGAGCAGGGTGATGACCCATGAGCCGATGGCGCCGGCAAAAGCATGGTTCAGCAACGTCGCGATGAGTATACCGGCGACGATGGGAGTCGGTCTACGAAATTTCGCTGCAAGGATGAAAGCAAGAAGCTGTGTCTTGTCGCCGATTTCCGCGAGCGCAACGACACCGGCCGAGACGAGGATGGCTTCCATGTGTTCAAGTTCCCTGGCCGGATGGACGATGACCATACGCTCCCCGGCCAGCCCGGAGGGGATATGGTCAAAGGTCTTGCCAGGAAGAACGGAAACCGCGTGCACCATGGCCTCTAGTGCTTCGCCAGGCCAAGCATGTTGATGCACGCCCCTTCAACAGGAGAAGGGAGGCTACTCCCCAATGACGCGCATATTGTACTGATGCCCTTGCGGGGTGTCCAGCGCGCAGCAATATCTGCGGGCGGCAGGAACTCCCGGGCCGCATGCTCGGTCTATCCGGTGCCGGACGATGCTTTCACCAACTTGCACGGACAGGTTATGCATCATGCCGATTGTCGTACTCCTTGCCGGACCCGTACGATTGCGAATCGATTGAGAGAAGAGATTGGGAGGTTGAGCTTTTTTTGCTATATTTGCAGCAGGCAGGCCGGAACGTGAACTGGAACTGAAAAAACGAAGCCCATGCCCAAGAGGGTCAATCATGCAGAGTGGGAGATGACATGAAGAAGCTTCTGGTAACATCCGCTTTAGCCTGGAGCTGTATCTCGATGAGCGCTTTTGCGGCAGGAGACCATCACGGGGGAGAAAGGGATCCATCCACCGGGGAGCCGGGCGATTCGGCAAAAGTGTCGCGTACCGTCGAGATCACTGCGATCGACAACCGCTTCAAGCCCTCTGAAATAAAAGTGAAGCAGGGGGAGACGATAAAGTTTGTAATCAGGAATGAAGGCGAAAAAAAACACGAGATGATGATAGGTACCTCGGAGGAGCTGGATGAGCATGGCAAGATGATGAAGAAACACCCCGATATGGAACATCACGATGAACCCAACATGGTTTCTGTCGACCCGGGTAAAACCAAGGAACTGGTATGGCATTTCACCAACGCCGGTACAGTCGATTTCGCCTGTCCGTTGCCTGGCCATTTCAAGGGCATGAATTTCCCGGGTATGAAAGGAACGATCGAAGTGGAACCCAAATGAAAAAATCAAAGTACACGCTGTCAACCGCGATAATTCTCACGAGCATCCTCTCGGCGGGCGCCGCTCATGCTGCCGCGACAACCGTTGAAGTCTACAAGAGCGCGACATGCAAATGCTGCGCAAAATGGGTCGATCATATGCGGGCCAACGGCTTTACCGTCAATACGCACGATGTCGGCAACCAGGGGGCCCGTGACCAGGCCGGTATTTCTCCCACGCTCGGCTCGTGCCATACCGCACTGGTCGATGGTTACGCTATCGAGGGTCATGTGCCTGCACAGGATGTGAAGCGGCTGCTCAGGGAACGTCCCCGTGCGATCGGCCTCACCGCTCCCGGGATGCCGCATGGCTCACCCGGGATGGAGGGCGCCCGCAGCGATCCTTACGATGTGCTATTGATCGGCAAGCAAGGTGATACATCAGTCTATAGCAGTCACGGACCTTCCGATGCGAAGCAATCAGTGATGAGGCTGAAATGACGTGCGTGAATCCAG
>CAZYYR010000296.1:0-2849 GCA_964651465.1 uncultured Nitrosospira sp. | reverse complement strand
GCAATCGCGAACTGCTGGAAATGGAAATCGAGCGTTTCGTGGTCGTTGAGCATGACCGGGTGATCGTGGGCTGTGCCGCGCTATATCCGTTTCCCGACGAAAAGGCAGGAGAGATCGCCTGCCTCACTGTACATCCCGATTACCGCAGCGCAGGATGCGGCGATGCGTTGTTGAAGAATATCGAAGCCAAAGCACGATCCCAGGGCAGTAAAGAATTGTTCGTGCTGACAACGCGGACGGCTCATTGGTTTGTCGAGCGCGGGTTTGTCGAAACGGCTGTCGACGAATTACCAAAAGCCAAGCAGGGACTATACAATTATCAGCGCCGCTCCAAGGTTTTCGTCAAAGAATTATGAATTGAGCCGAAAGACACCGTGGTTCGCGGTCGCCCAAGTCGGGATTATTCTGTCGCAGACTCTGCCAGACAGAATCGCTGTTTTTATACTATTGTGTTAAAGGGGGTCCAATGGCAAGACGGGTTAACTGCATCAAATTAGGGCGGGAAATGGAAGGGCTGGATTTTCCGCCTTATCCTGGTGAACTCGGGAAACGCATTCTTGATAACGTATCGAAAGAAGCGTGGGCAGGCTGGATCAGGCACCAGACCATGCTGGTCAACGAGAACCGTCTGAATCTGTCGGACATCAAGGCACGCAAGTATCTGGCAGAGCAGCTCGAGGCGTATTTCTTCGGCGGCGGAGCAGAGCGCCCGGCAGGGTATGTGCCTCTCACCGGATAACAGGAAGACAAGCAAGTGGAGACACCTGTGCAACGGGATTTCAACGTACCGGGTTCCGTCAATGTGGCCTAGGCGCAGCCCCCAAACCGCGGCTCGATGACAAATTCTCAAATGGCCAGCGCATTTCTCAATCGTGAGCTTGGGCAGATCGAGTTCAACCGGCGGGTTCTTGCCCAGGCCGAGAACAGGGAGGCACCTCTACTCGAGCGGTTGAAGTTCCTCTGCATCGTCAGCAGTAATCTGGACGAGTTTTTCGAGGTTCGCGTTGCCGGACTGAAGGAACAGATCAAGCTGGATACGCCCGGTTTCGCGCCGGATGGCATGTTGCCGCACCAGGTGTTCAAGCTCGTCAGTGAGCAGGTTCATGCGCTGGTCGAACGGCAGTATCAGTTGCTGAATCAGGAAATCCTGCCGGGTCTGGCGGGCGAAGGTATTCATTTTCTGCGTCGTTCTGCATGGAACGATGCTCAGCGGGAGTGGATCAAGGCATATTTTTTCCGCGAGCTCATGCCGGTACTGACCCCGATCGGTCTTGATATTTCTCATCCCTTTCCTCGTGTGCTCAACAAGAGCTTGAATTTCGCCGTGGAGCTGGAAGGCAAGGATGCTTTCGGGCGAAATTCGGGAACAGCGGTCGTGCAGGCGCCGCGCGTACTGCCGCGACTGATTCAGCTGCCGGCTGAAATCAGCACCGGCACTTACAATTTCGTGTTCCTGTCGTCCATATTGCATGCGCATGTGGGTGAATTGTTCTCCGGCATGAGCGTGCTTGGCTGTTATCAGTTTCGCGCCACCCGAAACAGCGATCTGTTCGTGGACGAAGAGGAAGTCAAGAACCTGCGTACCGCTCTGCAGGGCGAGTTGCCTCAGCGGCATCTGGGAAATGCCGTTCGCCTCGAAGTGGCAGATAACTGCCCTCAACGCATGTCGGACTTTCTGCTGGAACAGCTCGGCCTGACTCGCGACGACTTCTACCAGGTGGAAGGTCCCGTGAATCTGGCGCGCCTGATGCAGGTTTCGGAGCGCATCGATCGTCCTGGTCTGAAATATCCATCTTTCATTCCAGGCCTGCCAGCAACCTTGCAAAAAAGAAAAGCAGCGGATATTTTTCAGATGATTCGCAAGAACGATATTCTGCTGCACCATCCCTATCAATCGTTTCTGCCGGTAATTCATTTCCTGCAGCAGGCGGCAACCGATCCGGATGTCGTTGCCATCAAACAGACCGTTTATCGTACCGGTGCCGACTCCCAGGTCATGGCCGCGCTGATTTCCGCGGCCAGCAGCGGCAAGGAGGTGACGGTGGTAGTGGAACTGCTGGCGCGTTTCGATGAAGAGGCCAATATAAACTGGGCGAGCCGGCTGGAGGAGGTCGGAGCGCATGTGGTCTATGGCGTGGTGGGTCACAAGACCCACGCCAAAATGGCCATGATCATTCGGCGCGAGGAAGGCAAACTGCGGCGTTACGTGCATGTGGGCACGGGAAACTACCACGCCAGCACGGCCCGACTCTATACCGATTTCGGCTTGTTCACCTGCAACGAAGAATTCTGTGCCGATGTGAATGAGGTCTTCACGCAGCTCACCGGCTTGGGAAAGGCAGGAAAACTGAAGTATCTGTGGCAGTCTCCGTTCAGTTTTCACAGCCAGATGCTGGCAGCCATAGATACCGAGATTCGGAACGCCGGGGAGGGCAAGCCCGCTCGCATCATCGCCAAGATGAACGCGCTCCTCGAGCCGGAGATCATCAAGGCCCTGTATGCAGCTTCGGGGGCGGGTATAAAAATCGATCTCATCGTCCGTGGCGTTTGCGCGCTGCGTCCCGGTATAAAAGGGTTATCGGAAAACATCCGCGTTCGCTCCATTATCGGGCGGTTTCTCGAGCATAGCCGCATTTTTTATTTCCGCACTGGCGGTACTCATGCCATCTATCTTTCCAGCGCAGACTGGATGGACCGAAACTTTTTCCGGCGTATCGAAATCTGCTTTCCCGTCCTGGAGCCAAAACTGAAAGCACGCGTGCTGACTGAAGGATTGAACATATACCTCAAGGATAACTGTCAGGCGTGGGAAATGGAGGGCGATGGGCGATATCGCCTCCTGAATTCCA
>CAZYYR010000295.1:0-2853 GCA_964651465.1 uncultured Nitrosospira sp. | reverse complement strand
AGTGGAACCTGAAATGGAAAATGTTGCGGAATCGACGACAGGCATTGGTCTTTCACGTGCGAGTGAAGCGACCGTTTTATCCGAAAAATTCGTGATTACGGAAGACATGAAACCGATCAATGTAGGCCTGCTGGGGGTCGGCACCGTCGGTGGCGGCACGTTTGCGGTGCTCGGACGCAATCAGGAGGAGATCGCCCGCCGTGCCGGTCGAGGGATCGTCATTCGTATGATCGCCGACCGCGACCTGGAGAAGGCGAGGGCGATTGCGGGTGACGGCGTCATCGTAACCGCGGACGCCGGCGCGGTGGTGGAAGATCCGGATATCGATATCGTCGTCGAACTGATCGGCGGGTATACCGTCGCGAAGGAACTGATACTGAAGGCCATCGAGAACGGCAAGCATGTCGTGACTGCCAACAAGGCGCTGCTGGCTTCGCACGGCACGGAGATTTTTGCCGCCGCCCAGCGCAAGGGGGTGATGGTGGCGTTCGAAGCGGCCGTGGCGGGAGGCATCCCCATCATCAAGGCGCTGCGAGAAGGCCTGACCGCCAACCGCATCGAGTGGATCGCAGGCATCATCAACGGTACAAGCAATTACATCCTGTCGGAAATGCGCGACAAGGGCCTCACATTCGAGACGGTGCTGAAGCAGGCGCAGAAACTGGGTTATGCCGAAGCAGATCCGACCTTCGATATCGAGGGGATCGATGCCGCGCACAAGCTCACCATCATGGCCTCCATCGCTTTCGGCATTCCCATGCAGTTCGAGAAGGTGTATACCGAAGGCATCACGAAGCTCACGCGCGAGGATATCCGCTATGCGGAGGAACTGGGCTACCGCATCAAGCTGCTGGGCATCGCCAAGCGGACGCCCGCCGGGATCGAACTGCGCGTGCACCCCACGCTTATATCCACCCGTCGCCTGATTGCCAACGTGGAAGGTGTCATGAACGCGATCGTGGTGAAGGGCGACGCAGTGGGGGCAACGTTGTATTATGGCGCAGGCGCAGGTGCGGAGCCCACCGGCAGCTCGGTCGTGGCGGACCTGGTGGATGTCACCCGCATGCACACTGCCGATCCGCGGCACCGCGTCCCGCATCTTGCTTTCCAGCCCGACCTGCTCACGGATACGCCCGTCCTTTCCATGGACGAGGTGGAGACTTCCTGCTACCTGCGGTTGCGCGCCCTGGACCAACCCGGCGTGCTGGCGGACATCACCCGCATACTGGCCGACCTGGGCATTTCCATCGAGGCGCTGGTACAGAAGGAGCCGAGCGAGGGTGAGAAGCATGTGGACATCATCATGCTCACCCATTCGGCGAAAGAAAGAAATATCAATGCCGCTATCGCGAAAATCAGGAAACTGCCCATGACGACAGGCAAGGTGATGCGCATCCGGCTTGAGCATCTGAGCGGCAAATAGGTTCTCCTGTTTTTCAGGGCGGGCACAGCAGGCCAATATTCTTCGGGATTCCAGACAGTGCGTTATATTTCCACTCGGGGCGGCATGCCGCCCAGAAGTTTCTCCAGCATCCTGCTTGACGGACTCGCGCCGGACGGCGGCCTGGCCATGCCGGAAGCGTATCCGGTACTCGATGCCGCCGAACTGGGCAGGTGGCGCGACCTGGATTACCGGTCGCTCGCGTTCGAAATCATTTCACGTTTCGCCGATGACATTCCCGCCGCCGACCTGCGCGAGATCGTCGAGCGCACCTATACCGCGGAAGCGTTTCAGAGCGACGAAATCACACCCCTCAGGACGCTGGAGCCGGGATTGCATGTCCTGAGCCTGTCGAACGGACCCACCCTGGCATTCAAGGATATCGCCCTGCAATTGCTGGGCAACCTGTTCGAGCATGCGCTGGCGCGGACGGGAGAATCCCTGAATATTCTTGGCGCCACTTCCGGTGATACCGGTCCGAGCGCGGAGTACGCCATGCGCGGCAAACATGGCATCCGCGTATTCATGCTTTCGCCCCAGGGCAAGATGAGTCCGTTCCAGGCGGCCCAGATGTTCTCGCTGCACGATCCGAATATTTTCAACATCGCGATTCGAGGCGTATTCGACGATTGCCAGGATATCGTCAAGGCAGTCAGCAACGATCCCACGTTCAAGCAGCGGTACCGAATCGGCACGGTCAATTCCATCAACTGGGCGCGTATCGCGGCGCAGGTCGTCTACTATTTCAAGGGATATTTCGCCGCCACGCGCTCGAATGACGAGCAGGTTTCCTTTTCCGTGCCCTCGGGTAATTTCGGCAATATCTGCGCCGGTCATGTGGCGCGCATGATGGGCTTGCCGATCAGGAAGCTGATACTCGCCACCAACGAAAACGATGTGCTGGACGAATTTTTCAGGACGGGATGCTATCGCCCGCGCACTACTGCGGAAACGATGCAGACCAGCAGCCCTTCCATGGATATTTCGAAGGCTTCCAATTTCGAGCGCTTCGTCTTCGATCTGACCGGCCGCGATGCAGCCCGGGTGAAGGAGCTATGGGCTGCTGTCGACCAGGGCGGGGCGTTCGATCTCGCCGGTACGCCCTTGTGGGACGAGGTGCGGGATTTCGGCCTGGTCTCGGGCACCGGCAGCCATGCAAGCCGTATCGCGACCATACGCCACATTCACGAGCGGTACGGGATCGTGGTCGATCCGCATACCGCGGATGGGCTGAAAGTGGGCATGGAATACCGTGAAGACGGCATTCCCTTGATCTGCCTGGAGACCGCGTTGCCGGTCAAATTCTCCGCCAGCATCGTCGAGGCCATCGGGTACGAACCGGCGCGCCCGGCGGGATACGAGAATATCGAAAGCCTGCCGCAGCGCTATGTGGTAATGAACGCGGATGCCGA
>CAZYYR010000294.1:0-2856 GCA_964651465.1 uncultured Nitrosospira sp. | reverse complement strand
TCGAGAATGACGGACGGTACGACTGTGTCGGCCACGAAGGATTCGGCGGGACCGAGAGAACGGGTATCCACCCACTCTGTCCCCCAGCGCCAGCGCTGTCCGTGCAGGTGGAAATTGTGCCAGACCATGCTCAGATCCAGGTTGAACACATACCAGCGTATGCGCTTGCCGGATTCGGCGACGATGGTGGGCGTGTTTCCCACGAAAGTGCGGCCATTGATGGCATAGGACTCCAGCCCCGCGCCAGCGCGCTCGGTCACCGTGTGCGGCTGGTCGCCGGCATGGTTCCAGGTCACCTCGGCACCGACTCCAACCGTGATGTCGTCCAGTTCGAAGCGGGCAGGGGTATCCAGGATATTGATGGTGGCCGTGAGCGGGCCTGCCGCGGTGACGCGCACGCGTCCCTGCATGGGATGAAAGCGGCAGTAGTATTCGAACGTGCCTTCCTCGTTGAACGTGTGCGCGAAGGCATCGCCCGGATCGAGGGTGTCGCTGTCGAACGCCGCTTCGGCGATGTTGACATTCGCGGTGAGGCGGTGGAAGAAGATGGGCACTTCGAGGTCCGCCTTCTCGCAATGAGGGTCGCGCACGACGATACCGCCGAAGAGTCCGCGTTTGACGACTTCCTCGATATGCATGTGGTGATCGTGAAAAGGCCACGCGCCGATCGTGTCTTCCTTCGCATCGAAGATGTAGCACCACTGTTCGCCGGGACAGATCGCATCGCTGCGGTTGGCCCCTTCGTACTCCTGCACACCGAACGGCCACGCGCCATCCGAGTCGATGCCGTAGTGCAGGCCGTGTACGTGAAAACTGTGGGCTTCGACATCGCCATTGAGCACATGGACATAAAGCCGCTCGCCCGGCTGCGTGTAAATCACCGTTCCCGGAATGCGCCGCTCCACCCGCGGCTCGTTGGTGTCGGCGGCAATGAGCGGATCGTTCCTGAGGATAGTATAGGCTTCGTCCAGATACTCGCGGTAGACCAGCGCATTGAGAGTGCGCCGGTCCACTTCCGCCTGCGGGATGACGCCGTCCTCATGCCCCATGTTCCGCATGCAGTCGAGGCGGTGCTTGTGGTGTTCGGCATCGTCCGGCGCGACCGGGCTGTAATTGGGTATTTCCTCGATTTTTATGTAGATATGTCTCGTTTGCATGTCCCGGTCTCCTTGTCCGTTTTGTCGCCGCCCCTGCCATTTCGGCAGCCCATATCGGCAGCCCATGCTTAATAAATAGCGGACATTGGCACGAATGCAAGGCAGAGATGGATGGACCCCCCCCATGCCGCGAAGTGGACGCTTCCGGTTTGCCTGCATGGCGATCCTGGTAGTGCTGCCATATCGGTCATTCAAGATGCACGACTGCGGGCACGCTGATCCATGAAGGCATGGCGGGTTGCAATGCTGGGGAAGCGAAGAAGAAGGAAAAAGGGGAGAAAGTGGGAGAAGGGGAAAAAGGGGAAAAAGGGGGAAAGGGTGGAGAGGGATGGATGAAAATGGATGAAGGTGGATGGAAGTGGATGAAAGTGTAAAAGAGTGGACAAAAGTAGATAAGGGAGGGCGGAATCGGGTCTCGCCTTGACCCCGGAAAAAATCTGCCGTGCTTGTTTTTTTTCTGTTGTGGGCTATAAAGAAACAGGCCCGCACCCATGACCCATGAACGGGTTCGAGCCAGCTCAGGGAGATCAAAGTCATGGAAAAAGTCCTGGAAGTTCTTGAAGTCAGCCTTGCCGTTCTCGAGAGCTTCCCGCCCAAATTGCGGATCAAGGCCTCCGGTACGGTGCCGACCGGCGGGTGGGCCCATCCTCGCCTGGATCCTTACGTCTATATCCAGCCTCCACCGAATGGAATCTACGATTTCGACTTCGTGGCTGATCCGCCGGAAGGGCCCGTGACACAGGCCATCACGCCCATCGAAGCGGTTTACACATGGGAGAATTTTCCTGAGGAGGTCAAGGGAGTCCGGGTACACGCGTCGCAAAGTTCCCGGACGGCACTGCTGGATGGCTCGACGGCGCCTGGGCGTCAGCCCAATCGCTATACGCTGAGCGATTGCGACAAAACGACCCAGATCGTATTTCTGCCGCGGGCTTTCGGACCGTTGGGCACCCCGGAATCGACCGATGCACAACTCGAGTACCACGGTCCGGAAGGCGAGCTGGTCTTCAGGGGAGGCGATATCGCCCAGGAGCAGACGGTGTTGGGAACACTCATATCGGTGACGCTCAGGCCCAATGCCGATGCGGGAGGCGTGGATTTCGCGCTGGTTCTGCCGCCCTTCCAGCTCGGCGGGGAAGCCCAGCAGGATTTTGAAACCATCGGCATCAGGATCAGGAGCAGGGGACGCGTCAGGGAACCGGCCGGTGCGGAGCTCACCTACGAGATCCTGAATCTCAAGGGCGCGGCGGAAGACATCCCTATCCTCTGATCGGGATTTGTTCGACTATATGGAGAAATGCTCATGGAAGAAAAGAAGACTCCTTCGCCGGAGGATGCAAAGGCAGCCAAACATAATGCCGGGTCCGCAGGAAAGAAAAATGATTCTGTCATCGATCCGGACACTTCCGTGCTCGAGAACTACTCGCCGACGGGAGGCGCGCAATCCCATCCGAATTGGGTAAAGACGAAATTCCCCACCTATCTCGAAACCCACGGCAAGCACGAGGCCACGAGCGTGCGTGAGATTACGCATAACGGCCACAACGTCAGGGTCATCACCACCTATCGGGTCGAGGTCGACGGCAAGCCCGCGGACATGCACCTTTCCGTGGACGAGGACGGACAGGTCTTTACCCATGCAACCCCGTTCGTGACGTATGCCTCCGCCGTCGATCTGATGAAGGAGGTCATGGATGCC
>CAZYYR010000293.1:0-2877 GCA_964651465.1 uncultured Nitrosospira sp. | reverse complement strand
CGCCGCGGATAACAGCTCTTGCATAACTTATTGATCCACTTGAGAGGTTTCGGGTAGATCGCGAGAGCTGGCCGGTCACGTCGAATATTGTGACTTGCCGCAGCGGCATTTTCAAGCCGCGGAATAAAAAAATATTAATTTTTAAAGAGCTAAACCGTTCGAGCACTGCCCGGGCAAATCGAAGCCACCATACCGCTCGCGTGAGCGAGGCAAAAAAAATCAGACGATAATGGGCTCGCGTGCTATCGGCTCAAAGCTTTTGCCCAAGCTTACCACTTTGGGTATGACGGCATCGGCACGTCCCAAGTCCAGGAGTATTATATGATCATCCGAATGATGAATGATTCCATCCAACAAAGCGATCAGCTCCGCATATCGTTGCATGGTTAATCGACACTGGAAAATGGACAGCTGCAGCCATTCCCCATATCCATTCATGATCCGGAATATCCTGCGCCAGCGTTTTGGATCGCCGATGTCATACGCAACGATGTATAGATGCTCTTCAGCCGCCACACGTATCTACCTCGTCGTGAAGTTTGGATATTCCTCGATTTCCCCAAGCAGGTGCCTGGCAAGCAACCGCGCCTGCAATTCCAGCAGGCGACGGTAGCTCAGCTTATAACCAAACAGGGGATGCGTCACCTCGTGAGATAACCGACGCTCAAACGTTCCGATGAAACGCTTGCGGCCATCGGATGTCAGGTTAATGCTGCTTGCCGCGCGGATGAAATCTGTGGGTCGTATTTCTCCGTTATTGATCGCCTGGATTACCGCGGAATCGGAAATCAACGGACGGAATGGCTCCATTAGATCGAGCGCCAATGCAGGACGGCCATAGCGGGGCTGGTGGTAGAACCCCCGGTAGGGATCGAATCCCACAGCCGTCAATGTCGTGGACCATGTGCGAACCAGCAGTGAATAGGCATAGGAAAGCAGCGCGTTGACAGGATCAGTGGGAGGCCGCCGATTGCGATGAGTAAAATCAAAGGCAAGCGACCCATCTTTATCTGTCTTGCTGAGCATGCAGGAAAAATGACGAAAGTAGCGCGCCGCCGCCTGTCCCTCGATACCCAGCAACTGAGGCAGATCCCGTGCGCGGCGGGCCTGCTGAATATCCTGCTGAAATGCGGCGACGATCTCTTCCGGGTTTTCTTTATCCTTCCAGTTGCGCCTCAGCAAGGTACGCTGATTCTGGATTTTGGCGATTACCAGTCCCTTCGCAATCCTCAGGCATGAATGTTCGTCAAAGCTCGCGCGATACTGAGCGGTGCGGATCTCGACATTCTTGTGTCCTGTTCCGAAGGTATGCCCCAGGAACCAGCCGCCAAAGGAATGCCATGAAACCGGAATCTCTCTCGTCATCATTTCGTGCAACGCAGGTGTCGTAAGATACACACTGCCCATCAACACGAGTTGCGAAACATCGATGAGGCGCGCAGTTTGCACAATTTTGTCATCGATCGATATTTCCAGGACTTCACCCTTCTTTGCAACCTTGGCGCCACGCGCCTGAACATAGACAGGCAATGCTTCCTGCCTGGCCACGGCCAAGGGTCGCGGTGAAGTCTGTTCTCTTGCAAAAAAATTCACCTCATCGGGAAGACAGATGCTGACGAGCGAACAGCGGGCGCATTTCGGGCTATCCTGCAGCGGGGCAGGAATACGTCCCCCCACCGCAATCAGCCGAAGACCATCTATCGCATTTTTCGTAAGCGTGCGCAGTTCCTCATCGAAAACAATACGCACTTTTTCCCTGCTTGCCGCGAAGTAAAGCACACCTTCTTGGCATGTATAACCATGCTCCTCCAGGATCAAACCCTGAACGCAGAGTTGAACGCGCTCCGGGTCATACGCCCCATATGCCACATGGGGACGCTTGCCGCGCTTGTAATCCACGGGCGTGACACAATTGCCTTCACCCTCCACGAGATCCAGCTTCGCGATCAGGCCGAGACGATTGGAAGAAAGTGTGATGGAGCGGGCGTGAATGCGTTCATCCTCATCGGCCGGAGGAGGAGAGGGCAGTTCGCCACCAGCGCGATCCACGCGCCTGTGAACGTGGCGGCCCTCGACCGTATCGGACGATTCCGCCCACTCGCCCTGTACCCACTCAAGATAAGCGAGACGCGGACAGTACTGATACTCGTTGACCATGCGCGCGGGCAGCAAGGGAAGATCACCCGAGAGTTCGGGGAAAGGCAGCGGCAGATCACGCTGGATTTCGTCCATAGTTGTTCTTGAGTCGGGCTGGAGGCAGTCGAAGCCGATTTTCAGCCTATGTTCAGCCAGCTCTTTTTTGTTTGTTCGTCGGTATCGATAATGTGAAATTATTCTTATCGCTACTCGCCACCTTTTCTTCCGGCAAGGGAGCAAACAGGCCAAGCCCGAAGTGGCAGGCGAAGCCAAGGGCAAGTGGTCCCGAAACTGGTTCATTGAAGGTCAAGGTCCAGAAGCTCCCGAGATGATCTGGTTGATTCAACCCACGTTTGTTACGGAAGCGGCGAAAGTGAATTGGGCGACGATATATCTGCTTACCGATAGAAATATGTTCCAGGGATTCAAATACTACTGGCTCGGGCAATCCGCGCTCCTGACACTCGCGGCGAATCTGGTCTGCGATGTTAAAGCCTTTCTTGACATACCAAGGGTGAAGGTATGGAGTAACAGATCGCCATTTGAGGGAAGACGCCGTCAATTGACCGCCCGCTTCGGCTTTGCCAATATCTTCCAATACTAATCGCCATTCGCTGCCATCCCGGCTCCAGATACGATGAAGCCTTTCGACGACGCGGCGTTCTTTGGTGTCCATACCCAGGGGTACATGTAACAACAAGCGATCGATACGACCATCGCCATTGGCATCCCATGGAATAT
>CAZYYR010000292.1:0-2880 GCA_964651465.1 uncultured Nitrosospira sp. | reverse complement strand
AAGGATCTGCTCAATTCGGCAGGATCACTTGAACATAAAACGAGCAGCCTGATCAGCGCCGCTCTTGCGGCGGGAGGAAGAAACAACGTCACCGTTGTTCTTTGCCAACTTGCAATGGCAACCGGTCATGAACAGGTTGGCGTTACAGCGGCTGATGGGCTGATGCGGCTAAATCGGCTCCAATACGGACCTCGAGGCCGCCTGCTCCACGCCAGTGAAGCTGTTACGTTATACTCGACGAATCGCGGAAGAATATCATGAAGATTCACGAATATCAGGCCAAGAGCATCCTGCGTCAGTTCAATGTCGAGTCGCCTCGAGGGATTCCATGTTTCAGCGTCGGGGACGCAACAGCGGCTGCAAAAGAGCTGGATGGCCGCGCATGGGCGATCAAAGCGCAGATTCACGCAGGCGGGCGCGGCAGGGGCGGAGGCGTCAAGGTAGCGAATTCCCTCGATGAAGTGAAGCATCTGGCCGGGAGCATGCTGGGCATGACACTGGTAACGCGTCAGACCGGGCCTCAAGGTCAGATCGTACGACGGCTGCTGGTTGAAGAGGCAGTCGACATCCGGAAAGAGTTTTACATCGGTCTTGTCCTGGATCGCAGCCGCCGCCGCGTCTGCCTGGTAGCCAGTCCGGAAGGCGGGATGGATATCGAGGAAGTCGCCATGAACAACCCGGAGAAGATATACAAGGTATTCATCGATCCGATGGCTGGACTGATGCCAGCCGAGGCGGAGGATATCGCCGTCAGGATCGGCATGGCAGGTTCGACCGTGGCGGAAACAGGTGCTTTGCTGCAAGGCCTGTATCGAGCCTATGACAGCACCGATGCCTCCCTGGTGGAAGTCAATCCCCTCATACTCACGGCACAGAACCGGATACTCGCGCTCGATGCGAAAATGAGTTTCGACGATAATGCTCTTTTTCGCCATCCCGACATTTTCGGGCTGCGCGATCTGGATGAGGAAGATCCTGCGGAGGTCGAGGCGTCGCGGCATGATCTCTCCTATGTCTCGCTGGACGGCAACATAGGCTGCCTGGTCAATGGCGCGGGTCTGGCGATGGCTACCATGGATATCATCAAGCTCTATGGAGGAAATCCGGCGAATTTTCTGGATGTGGGCGGGGGAGCCACCGCCGAGAAGGTGGCGGAAGCGTTCAAGCTGATGCTACGCAATCCGAGCCTGCAATCCATACTCGTCAATATATTTGGTGGCATCATGAAATGTGATGTGATAGCCGAAGGGGTGGTCGCGGCGGTGCGGGAAGCGAAGCTGAATGTTCCCCTGGTGGTCCGGCTCGAGGGAACAAACGGGGAGATGGGAAGAAGAATTCTGGCCGAGTCCGGATTGCCCATCATTTCCGCGCGCAATATGGCGGACGCTGCGGAGAAGGCCGTATCAGCGGCCAGGGAAGTTGGGGTCGATGCGGGGGAAAGTGGAAAAGGGGAAAAAGCGGAGAAAGCGGAGAAAGGGGGGGAAAGGATATGACATGTCCATCCTGATCGATCGGAACACCCGCGTCATGACGCAGGGTATGACCGGCAAGACCGGACAGTTCCATACCCGCATGTGCCGTGATTACGCCTCCGGAAAAGAGTGTTTCGTCGCGGGGGTGAACCCAAGGAAAGCGGGTGAGAGTTTCGAGGGGATACCGGTGTTTGCTACTGTGCGCGAAGCGAAACAGGCGACAGGGGCGACGGTTTCCGTCATCTATGTGCCCCCGCCTTTTGCCGCTGCCGCGATCGATGAAGCGGTAGAGGCGGAGCTGGACCTTGTGATCTGCATTACCGAGGGTATTCCGGTCCGCGACATGATACGCACCTGTTATAGGATGCAGGGGAAAAGAACCCGTCTGATCGGGCCCAACTGCCCTGGCATCATCACCCCCGACGAGATCAAGATTGGTATCATGCCGGGCTATATCCATAAGAAAGGGCGTATCGGCGTCGTATCGCGCTCGGGCACTCTGACTTATGAAGTGGTGGCCCAATTGATGGAGCAGGGATTGGGCCAGTCGACTTGCATCGGCATCGGAGGCGATCCGGTAAATGGATTGAAGCACCTGGACGTGATGAAACTGTTCAACGACGATGATGAAACCGATGCCGTCCTGATGGTCGGGGAGATTGGCGGAACGGACGAGGAAGATTGCGCCCGCTGGGTCAAAGACAATATGCGTAAACCCGTAGTTGGGTTCATTGCAGGATTGACCGCGCCCGAGGGCAGGCGCATGGGGCACGCGGGCGCGGTGATCTCTGGAGGCACGGGCACGGCCCAGGCGAAGCTCGACGTATTGGAAGCGTGTGGGATAACGATCACACGCAATCCGGCGGAGATGGGGAGAGTGCTCAAATCCATATTGCAATGACGTCAGGGCGGCTTTATGAAACAGGTGGTCAGGGGGTAGGCCTGATTTTTCCACGATGACCTTTTTTTCGCTGATTTTTGCGCTCCTGCTGGAGCGATGGCGGAACGGCGCAGAACGCGGTCGCGCCACTTTTTTATTTCTCGCCCTCGCCGATTCGCTGGAGCGCTATTTCAATACCGGCGTGCGCCGCCATGGTATCGCTGCCTGGATAGCGGCGGTGCTGCCGATATTATTGTTCTGTGGCTGGATATACTTCACGCTTTACGCCATCCATCCCTTGCTGGGATGGTTGTGGAATATCATCGTACTTTATTTCACAATGGGTTTCCGTCAGCTCAGCTACTCGCTTGCTGAAATCGTGGAGGCGCTCAAGACAGGGGATGTGTTCCTTGCCCGCGAACTGGTGGAGGAGACGCACGGCATGCAAGCGAGCGACCTTGACAACCAGGATATTTCGCGCGTTGCCATCGAGATGGGCTTGATCCGTGCACATCATCATTTGTTTGG
>CAZYYR010000291.1:0-2886 GCA_964651465.1 uncultured Nitrosospira sp. | reverse complement strand
CGATACCCGAACCGGAAACCTATGCCATGCTTCTCGCCGGGCTGGGGCTGATGGGTGCCGTCGTTCGGCGGCAAGGTAGAAACAGCAATACATAAGCCTGCTGCGCCCCCATTCACCATGATGGTGCTCCGCCCCATAACCATTACCATTACCATTGCCCATGACCTCCTTGCGGCCATGGGCATTTTTCATTGCTCCATAACCCCGTTGCCCTTGACAGGAAATTTGCCCGGCCTCAAGAGTGTGGAGCCGCATTATGCCGGCTGATAATTTATGTATGTTCGCGCACAGAGCAGAACCGCGCTGACGCTTAGGATGGAGGCATTCCTCCCTGAAGCCGTGTCAGAGCCAGTTTTAAACGGGCAAATGGACTTTAAGGGAGATAAGGAGAGATAGGGAAGCCCAAGTTTTATATTGCGAAACAAAAGAATCCAAGTGCCGGAACATTATTGGTTCCAGTTTCCATTCGCTGCCTTATAAATTCACTTTCAAGGAGAGAAAAATGGACCATGCACCGATTACGCGCACCTCGGTAACAATGCTTGCCGCATTGAGTTTGGGGCTTGCCGGTATTGCATCTGCTCAGAGCAGTTCGACGCCCATGGCCGAAGTGGATGGCCCGACAAGAAGCGGAGCGGAGAAAAGCCCGGGCATCAGCGCCCCCGGCAGTTCGGGTAACGGCGCGGCAAGCGGCTCGGGCGGCGCGACCCCCCCGCAGGGAAGCACGTTGGGAGGATCGACAGGCGACAAGGGATTCAGCAATGTGAGGGAAAACAAAGGGGGCCGGGGCTCAATGGGCACTATGGGCGGAAGCACCGAGTCAAAGGCAGGCCACGCCGGTGAAAGCATAGGGAGCGGTGGCACGGGAAAAGGCAATGAATCGAACCTCGATGCCGCCGCGCCTGCAGACGGATCCAGCCCGGGCTTTGCCAAATAGAAGTCAGCATAAAAGTTGATAACGCGGCCTCGTGGGAGGCCGCTCCCTTTCCCGGACACCCTCTGCCGGCGGTCGCTGTACCGGTCGGTACAGCCACGGCCCATCCTGGGGTGAAGAGGCTCGAGCGTCCCTGAGCCATGAAGAAACGGAAGCCAAACAGCTTCCGGCTCCATCAGCGCGCCGGATTGATATCGTGTCGATTCAAGGCGCCACTTTTTCCTTATTGCCTGGCGAACTGGTTTTGACCCAGCAGCGCAAAACCTCAGCCACGCTCCATGCCTGGGAGATACACCCTCTGGGTGTAAACGGCTCTGCTGCATCGCAGATTTCGCTGATCGAACCTATGCATGCTTCATCGAGATGGGGAATGAAACCCTCCAGGAATTTTCTTCCGGCTTCCTTATTATCGGGGTTCAGGGCAAGATAGGCATCGATAAAAGGCCCGATCAGCCATGGCCAGACGGTACCCTGATGGTAGGCTGCGTCACGCGCGCGCAGATCGCCGAAATATTTGGATTTATAGTCGGGATGACCCGGGGACAGGGTTCGCAGGCCTACGGGCGTCAAAAGCTTTTGCTGCACGATCTCTATGACCGGCTGCCAGTATTTCTTATCGAGAACCGGATATTCAAGGGAAAAGGAAATGAGCTGATTTGGACGGCAGGCGCTATTGTCACCGTTTTCTCCATCGACGACGTCATAAAGAAAGTTGCCGCCTTCGAACCAGAACCGTTCATTGAATGATCTGCGCAACTTCTCGGCATGCGCTTTATATTTCGTCGCCCTTCCGGCCTCTCCTTCCGCGCCCAGCCATTCGGCAAGAAGACAGAGGGCATTGTAAAAGAGACCATTGATTTCGACCGCTTTCCCACGACGAGGCGTTACCACCCAACCATCGACCTTGGCATCCATCCAGGTCAGCTGATAGCCTTCTTCTCCTTGAACGATGAGGCCATCGGCGGTATCCACATGGATACCGTACGAAGTGCCGTTGATATGATGCTCGATAATGCTGACGAGTGACGGCAACAAGAACCGCAGGGTGATACGGTCATCCGTGTAGGCAAGATAGCGGGCCAGCGCATGGAAGTACCACAAGGTCGCGTCGGCCGTATGATAAACACCCTCATCCGCTCCTTCAGGTATGAAGTTCGGTATGAGGCCATTGTGAACGTAACGGTTCAAGGTGCGCAGGATTCCGCGCGCGTCGGAATAGCGTCCAGTCGTCAAGGTCAGCCCCTCCAGGGCGATCATGGTGTCGCGACCCCAATCCGTAAACCAGTGATAGCCGGCAATCACTGCCCGCACGTTATCGTCCATGGCGTGCGCCTGGACTTTGTCGCGCAGGCGTCCCCGTGGTTCGAAAAGGAACTGGTCCGCGGCCAGCACGAGTTCTGCCGCGATGCCGCCCTGCACCGAAGCCTCAGCACGCTCGACCAGGCCCCATCTGCGCTGGTGTTCAAAAGCCAGCGCTTCGGAAGGACTCATAGCCTCGATGCTGACCCAGCTCTCGGTCGATAATATAAGCGTGATTTCCTCACCCGGCGTTATCGGCATGTGGAAAAACCCGGGTGTCCATGATACGTGCCGCGCTTCGTAGCCGCGCTCCGCATCCTTTCTAAAAAAAGTATCACGGCTCATGCCGCCTTCGGTCACGAAATACGCCCGCTCCTTCCGCAAGGACATGCGCAGGAGGGGAAGTTTTTCCCCGGCCGAAACTTCATACCGATCGTTCTGCATATGCAGGGCAAAAGGCAGGGCCTGCGGATAGTCCGACTCCTGCAGGGGCGTGAAGGAAACAAAAGGCCTCAACTCAAGCTGCACCGTGCCCGGCGCGCGCAGGATCCTGTAGTTGACATAAACAGTGTTCTGCCGGTGAAGCATGAAGACGGTCCGCTCGATTTCAACGTCTCTTATTTTGTACCGCCAGATGGGAAACCCGTTTTCCA
>CAZYYR010000290.1:0-2921 GCA_964651465.1 uncultured Nitrosospira sp. | reverse complement strand
CAGAGTCCATTCTATCGCGTGCATGAGCATTCGCGGCACGTTATGCTGATAACGCGGTTTCCTCGCACTGTTTTTTTGATTTGCCCAATTTTAAAAAGTGATTTAAATAAGCGTAAGCGTTTCACCTTTACCGCCTATCCAAACGCATGAGCCCCGAACCTGGCGATCCTCGCTCCGGCAACGATTCCCCGAAGCCATCCATTGGCAGCAACCGGATGCGGCATCTGGCGACGGGTATGCTGGTCGCAATGCTTGTCGTTCTCGTTCTGGCCAACGTATTCCTTTCTATCCATTCGGGCATGGGCTATCTCCGCGCTTTCGCAGAAGCGGCCGTCGTCGGCGCGCTGGCCGACTGGTTTGCGGTAACGGCCCTGTTCCGGCAGCCGCTGGGCCTGCCCATTCCTCACACTGCGATCATTCCGCGCAACAAGGATCGCATCGGGGTTTCGCTGGGGCGTTTTGTCGAGCACAATTTCGCTTCCCCCGAGGTGGTCGCGGCCAAGCTTGCGAAAGTGGATCTGTCGGAGAAGCTGGCCCGGTGGCTGACGGATGAAGCGCGAATCGCAATCTTCGCCGACCATATGACCCAGCTCATCCCGCAACTGCTGGATTCGGTGGACGAGCATGACGTGCGCCGCGTGGTTTCCGCCAGCACGTCGGGCCAGGCGCCGCGCATCAATCTCGGTCCCTTGCTCGGCGAGTTGGTTGCCATGCTCGCGTCGGAAAAGCGGCATCAGGCACTTCTCGATAGCCTGTTGCGCGAAGCTGATGAATATGTCAGTGCCAGGGAGTCGCGTATTCGTGAGCGGGTGCGGGAGAATACTGCATGGCTCTGGCAGAGACTTTCGATGGATGGCAAGGTTGCCGACAGCGTGGTTTCGGCGCTGCGCGAGGCAGTTGCGGAGATTGCCCGCGACCCTGCGCACCCGCTGCGTCTCAGGCTCGACGCTGCGCTTGAGAAGCTGGCTGTTGAGCTGGCGACTTCATCCAGGTATCGGGAGCAGATTGCCACCCTGCTGGATCAGCCCGCGCTGCGTGATTATTTGATGGGCATATGGCACGACATCCGGACCGGTCTGCGGGAAGACGTCGGCAGCAATGACTCGGTTGTCGAGGAGTTGATGCGCAACGCAACACGAGCGGCTGCCGAGGCATTGCTTCGGAACCCGGCGCTGCGCGAACGGCTCAACGAATGGATACGCGATGTCGTGGTGGAAGCGGTACAGTCCCACCAGCGCGACGTCGGCGCGCTGATAGCGGATACCGTACGGGGATGGGATACGGAGACGGTGACCCGCCGCATCGAGCAGCAGGTGGGCGAGGATCTCCAGTACATTCGCATCAATGGCACTCTAATCGGCGGACTGGTCGGACTGGCGATCTATACCATAGCGCACGCCTTCGGCTGATCTGCCAACGATGCAGGCACCGGCGCCGCGTCAGCCGCCCCGGCGGTTCTCCAGCCGAAGCTCCTAATTCCTGTCCAGCTTACGGTATTGTATCGCTTCCGCAATATGACTTCCCGTCATGCCATCGCTCGACGCAAGATCGGCGATGGTGCGTGCCACTTTCAGTATGCGGTGATAGGCCCGCGCTGAAAGATTGAGGCGGCCGATGGCCTGCCTGAGCAGGTTTTCGCCGACCGTATCGGGCACGCAGTATTGGTCGATATCTCCTGTCGTCAGCCGGGCATTGGTCTTGCCCTGCCGCTTCAACTGACGCCCATGGGCAGCCTCGACTCGCTCCCTGATGGTGCGGCTGGCTTCGCTTCGTGCCTGGCGCATTAGATCCTCCTCGGGAGCGGCGGGCACTTCGATCTGTATATCGATGCGATCGAGCAGCGGGCCGGAGATCCTGCTTCGGTAACGTGTCACCTGGTCGGGAGTACAACGGCATTTTCCGCTGGGGTGGCCGAGGTAGCCGCACGGGCAGGGATTCATCGCGGCGACCAACTGGAAGCGGGCAGGGAAATCCGCCTGCCGGGCGGCGCGCGAAATCGTGATGCGTCCGGATTCCAGCGGTTCGCGCAGCACTTCCAGCACCTTGCGGTCGAATTCCGGCAATTCATCGAGAAACAATACGCCGTTTATTGCCAGTGAAATCTCGCCGGGCCGCGGGTTGCTGCCGCCGCCGACTAGCGCGACGCCAGAGGCAGTATGATGGGGCGCGCGGTAAGGCCGGCGCATCCAGTTGGCGGCATTGAAACCGCCGCTGCCCAGCGACTGCATGGCTGCGGATTCGAGCGCCTCATCTTCGGTCATCGGCGGCAGGATACCGGGGAGACGTGCGGCCAGCATGGATTTTCCGGTTCCCGGCGGACCCACCATCAGGACGCTGTGCCCGCCCGCCGCTGCGATTTCGAGCGCACGCCTGGCTTGCGCCTGGCCTTTCACTTCATCCATATCGGGGCAGGAATGCATGCCGGCATCCATTGCGTCCACCGGGTTTTCCCCAGCGGGCGCGACGCGAAGCTGCAATGGCTCACGTCCGGCAAGGTGGGCGCAAATCTGCAGTAGCGATGCCGCCGGATAGACGGCGGCCTTTCTGACCAGCGCCGCTTCGGCGCCATTTTGTTCCGGCAGTACGAAACCGCGGCCCGAGCGTGCAGCGCCGTAGGTCATCGCCAGCGCACCGCGGATCGCGCGCAATTCCCCGGTCAGAGCCAGTTCGCCGGCCCATTCGTACTGGTCGAGCCCGCTGGAGGGAATCTGGCCGGTTGCAGCCAGTATGCCCAGGGCAATCGGCAGATCGAAGCGGCCGCTTTCCTTGGGCAGGTCGGCGGGAGCGAGGTTCACGGTGATGCGGCGCGGCGGAAACTCGAACTGTGCGTTCTGCAGCGCCGCCCGCACCCGGTCCTTGCTTTCCTTCACTTCCGTTTCCGGCAGGCCGACGATGGTAAAGCTGGGCAGGCCGTTGGCGAT
>CAZYYR010000289.1:0-2928 GCA_964651465.1 uncultured Nitrosospira sp. | reverse complement strand
GCGCCTTGTACGTGACACTGGAACCCTGCATCATGTGCATGGGTGCCATTTTTTACGCGCGTATCGGACGGCTGGTGTATGGCGCGGCCGATCCCAAGACCGGCGCGTGCGGGAGCGTCATCGATCTTACCAAGGAGATGCGGCTCAATCATCACATGCGGACGACCGGGGGCATCCTTGCCGAGGAAAGTGCGCGCAAGCTGCGCCAGTTTTTCCAGTTGCGCCGATAGCTTCCCTGGGGAAGCGGATCGGAAGGCGGGAGCCTGTGACATCATGAGAATCGTAATCAGCATTCCTTCTCAAGCGCTCGATCTATATGAAGACGATAATGTCGTCCGGCATTATCGGATCTCCTCCGCGGGAAAGGGAATAGGCCAGCAATACGGCAGTTTTTGCACGCCGCTGGGAAAGCATATCATCCGCGCGAAGATCGGCGCGGGCCAGCCGGTCAATACGGTATTCATCAGGCGTCGTCCCACCGGAGAAATCTATACGCCGGAACTGGGCGCGAGCTTTCCGGGCCGCGACTGGATATTGACACGCATACTCTGGCTTTCGGGGTGCGAGCCCGGCTTCAATCGGCTCGGTTCCGTGGATACCATGCGGCGCTATATCTACATCCATGGGAGCCCGGACAGCGTGGAAATGGGCAGGCCGGGGTCTATCGGATGCATACGCATGAATAACGAGGATTTACTGGACCTGTTTCCGCTGGTAAACGCTGGCACAGAGGTCTATATTGAGAACTGATCCCGGTCTGCGTGGGGGAGGAAGGCATTTCCCATGGCGCGCGCCCCGTTTCTTCCCGAAGACGGAACCTGCCCATCGATACATCGCCTGTAACAAAAATCGTGCCTAATCATCGCCTCCGGATTGGGTGGTTTGCCGCATGCCCCGCGGTGTTGCCGTTCGGTCGAAATTGTTCGGAGAGGTGTTTTGCGGTATCATAAGCGTCCATGACAAAGTACGTATTTGTGACGGGTGGCGTCGTCTCCTCGCTGGGTAAAGGCATCGCTGCAGCCTCTCTCGCAGCCATTCTCGAAACGCGCGGCATCAAGGTTACGCTTCTCAAGCTGGATCCCTACATCCACGTGGATCCGGGCACCATGAGTCCATTTCAGCACGGCGAGGTGTTCGTAACCGAGGACGGGGCGGAAACCGATCTCGATCTCGGGCATTACGAGCGCTTCATCAGTGCCCGAATGAGCAGGCGCAACAATTTCACCACCGGCCAGATCTACGAGAGCGTGATCAAGAAGGAGCGGCGCGGAGACTACCTGGGCGGCACGGTTCAGGTCATCCCCCACATTACGGACGAGATCAAGCTGCATATCCGGGATGGTGCGGGCGACGCGCAGCTCGCCATCGTCGAGATTGGCGGCACGGTGGGCGACATCGAATCCCTGCCGTTCCTGGAGGCCATCCGGCAGATGGCCATGCAGCTTCCGAGGGAGGACACCTGCTTCATCCATCTGACCCTGCTGCCCTACATCCCCTCGGCGGGAGAACTGAAAACCAAACCGACGCAGCATTCGGTCAAGGAACTGCGCGAAATCGGCATCCAGCCGGATGTGCTGCTGTGCCGCGCAGACCGTCCCCTGCCTGCGGACGAGCGGCGCAAGATCGCCTTGTTCACCAATGTGCGGGAAGAAGCGGTGATCGTGGCGCGGGATGTGGACAGTATCTACAAGATTCCCGGCCTGCTGCACGAGCAGATGCTGGATGAGATCGTCTGTCACAGGCTGAATCTTCTTGCCAGGGCGGCGGACCTGGGCGTCTGGAAGAACCTCGTGCATGCGCTGGAGCATCCCCAGCGAACGATCGACATTGCGCTGGTGGGAAAATATGTCGATCTGACGGAATCCTACAAGTCCCTGTCCGAAGCGCTGATCCACGCAGGTATCCATACGCGCAGCGAAATCAGGATCCATTACGTGGATTCCGAAAATATCGAGAAGGAAGGCATTGGCTGCCTGGCGGAAATGGACGCGATACTGGTCCCCGGCGGTTTCGGCAAACGCGGGGTGGAAGGCAAGATCATGGCCATTCATTATGCGCGCGTCAATCGGATTCCCTATCTGGGCATCTGCCTGGGCATGCAGCTGGCGGTCATCGAATACGCGCGCGCCGAGGCGAAAATGGCGGGTGCGCACAGCACCGAGTTCCATCCCGACACTCCTTATCCGGTCATTGCCTTGACCACCGAATGGCGCACCCGCGAGGGGCAACTGGAAGTTCGGAGCGCGGAGTCCGATCTGGGCGGAACGATGCGCCTCGGCGGACAGGAATGCCTGCTGAAAGATGCGTCCCTCGTCCGGGAAATCTATGGTGCCGCAAAAATCGTCGAGCGTCACCGGCATCGTTACGAAGTCAACAATGAATATATTTCCCGGCTGGAGCAGGCCGGATTGCGTATCAGCGCGGTATCGGCAGGCGAAAGCCTGTGCGAGATGGTCGAGTTGCCACAGGCCGAGCATCCCTGGTTTGTCGCCAGCCAATTTCATCCGGAGTTCACTTCAACGCCCAAAGCGGGACACCCGCTATTCAAAGGGTTTGTCGAAGCCGCCGCCATCCATGCGTCCGGACGCTCCGCCGTACCATCGTCGGTATCATCCGGATCACCGGGATCACCGGGATCACCGGGCCAGCCCAGAAACCTCACTGCCAGCATCAACCATTAGAACTTGGCTTTCAATGGAATCAGGTTTTTTGCGGCTGCTCGGGGGAACTGTTCCCAACGGAGCTGTTTCCGGTCGAAGGTCCTTTCATGATCAAGATCCGAATATGCGGAATCGTCGACGCGGCAGAGCTCCATCGGGCCGCATGGTGAAATTGGAACCCGAGCGGAAATGACCTTTCTTCTCGCCGGAAACCTCGTTCAGCGCAACGGCAGGAAAACCGCAGCAAAACCGTTTTAACTTATAAACT
>CAZYYR010000288.1:0-2951 GCA_964651465.1 uncultured Nitrosospira sp. | reverse complement strand
GAGGATCGGCAGTTCGCTGTAGCCGTTGTCCAGCAGACCGCGCCGCAGCAGATGCAGATCGACCTGGAAATCTGCACGGCCCAAACCGTATTTGATCGCGGCTTCCCACAGACTTGCAGCGCTGAAGAACAGGTCATTCTCGGGGTCGCTCATCAGCGGCTGCGCGGCCAGTGGCAGAGAGTCAAAACCTTCCGCAGCCCACAGCAGCAGATGGGTGTCCAGCAGCAGCTTCACGCACCATTCTCGAATAGCTGCACGATTTCCGCTTCACCCATCCGGTCGAAATCATCCGGTACCTGGATTTGTCCAGCCATAAAACCGAACCGCCTCATCCGGGCAGGCTCGGGCGCATGAAGCGCAATCACCTTGACCATCGGCTTACCAGCCTTGGCAATGACAAAAGACTCGCCCCTGGCAGCTTGCTCCACCAGCCGGGATAGCTGAGTTTTGGCATCGTGAATGTTGTAGGTTCGCATCATGCCCCCTGATTCAACTTGGTTTACAAGACTTAGTTTAACCCAACCCGGCATCCTGTTCCAGTCAAACAAGGCAGATTAACAATATAATCCGTGAGCATGAAGATCTTACCATGGCGGTAAAGATACCTATCACTTGCGCCGCAAGCAGCGGGGTATATATTAACTGCGCATTTACAATCCGCTGGCTTTCAGCCAGCCTTCGCCCCAAGAGGCGGCGAATTGAACCCTGAGAGATCAATTGATCCGTTAGGTGGTGTATATGTCACATTGCTTGTATTGTGGAAAAACAGAGCCGTTAAATAGCGGTCGTCAGGTGCAAGATGGCTGGGCTTGCAGCAGATGCGCAAACGTCGGCATGATCAATACCCAGGTAGGGCACGCAACGACCAACCTTTTCAATGGCGCGCATATGGTAGGCGTGTTGGGAAATTTGCAATACGATGGTTCGGAGACCAATGCGCTACAGCGTGCTGTCAATTCTCCTCAACACGACAGCGGTGCGGAAGACATATGGGGCCTTGGCTTCGCAGCACGTCACCAGACAACTCCGGGCACAAATATCGTGGTGGTATTCACCCGCAACCCGGCCGTCCATGTTTATGGCATAGGAAGACATATTGGCAAGGGAAATGGTCACTATCGAATTTTGCGTTGGAATGGGAGCCACTTTCGAGTAAACCGTTAGGGAGAACCGAACAAGCATTGGGGAACGGAATTCTCCTGGGTTCCGGCTTATAACCCCCCGACGCTTTCACCCGGCCCATCCGGCCGGGCAGTTCCCCGTTTGCCGTCTTCGATAATACGGAAGAACGTTTCATCCTGCTTGATCATGCCCAGTTCACTGCGCGCGCGCTCCTCGATCGCATCGTACCCCTGTTTCAGGTCGCGTACTTCGGCATCCAGCGCGGAATTGCGAACAGTCATTCTCTGGTTGGCCGTATGCTGCATCATGATCTGCTGATCGACCTCCCACACCTTGAGCCAGCTCCCCTTCCCCAGCCACAATGGATATTGCAGCAGGGCAATGAGGGCGGCAAGTATGATGGTCAGCACTTTCACCACGGAACCTCATGAACGTGCGGCGGGTGCCCCGCGTTACGAATAACCTATCTCAGCTGGTAGAACGCTCCTCGCCCGGGATAGCTGGCTTCGTCCCCCAGATCCTCCTCGATGCGCAGCAGCTGGTTATACTTGGCGAGCCGGTCCGAGCGCGAAAGCGATCCGGTCTTGATCTGCAGTGCGTTGGTGGCAACGGCGATATCGGCGATGGTCGTATCCTCGGTTTCGCCCGAACGGTGTGAAACGACCGCCGTATAACCCGCTCGCCTGGCAGTCTCGATGGCGGAAAACGTCTCGGTGAGAGTACCGATCTGGTTGAGCTTTACCAGGACAGAATTGGCGATCCCCTGCGCGATGCCTTCTTTCAGTATGCTTGTATTCGTCACGAAAATATCGTCGCCCACCAGCTGGACCGACTTTCCAAGCCTGCCGGTCAGCAGTTTCCAGCCGTCCCAGTCGTGCTCGCTCATCCCGTCTTCGATGCTGATGATGGGATACTTGTCCACCCAGGTGGCAAGATAGTCCGCAAACTGGCTCGAATCGAGGACCAGGTCGTCCGAAGCGAGGTGGTACCTCCCGTCCCGGTAGTATTCGGAGCTGGCGCAATCCAGCCCGATGGCCACGTCCGGACCGGGCAGATATCCGGCTTTCTCAATCGCTTCCATGATCAGCTGAAGCGCGGCCTCGTTGCTGGCGAGATTGGGCGCGAATCCACCTTCGTCCCCAACCGCGGTATTCAGGCCCCGGCTGTCGAGCAGGCCCTTCAGTGTATGGAATATTTCCACGCCGCAGCGCAGCGCTTCACGAAAACTCTGCGCGCCCAGCGGGATAAGCACGAATTCCTGCATATCGATATTATTGTTGGCGTGCGCCCCGCCATTGATGACATTCATCATGGGAACCGGCATCGACATCGGTCCCGCTCCGCCCAGATACCGGTACAGCGGCAATCCCGATTCCTCCGCCGCCGCTTTCGCCACGGCGAGAGAAACAGCAAGAACCGCGTTGGCGCCGAGTCTCGACTTGTTGCCCGTCCCGTCGAGATCGACAAGGGTACGGTCGATGAAGCCCTGATCCATGGCATCGAGGCCCATGATGGCCTCGGAAATCTCGGTATTCACATGCTCCACCGCCTTCAGCACGCCCTTTCCGAAATAGCGTTGTGCATCGCCATCGCGGAGCTCGACCGCTTCCCGTGCCCCGACGGACGCGCCGGATGGAACGGCCGCGCGTCCCAGCACGCCCGATTCGAGCAAGACATCCGCTTCCACGGTAGGATTTCCGCGTGAATCGAGAATTTCACGGGCGATGACATCTACAATTGCACTCATGCTATTTTTCCCTGGGTCCTGTTTTCAAGTTTATAAGTTAAAACGGTTTTGCTGCGGTTTTCCTGCCGTTGCGCTGAACGAG
>CAZYYR010000287.1:0-2971 GCA_964651465.1 uncultured Nitrosospira sp. | reverse complement strand
GCAAAATCCATTCCCAGTTGCTCAGCTTGAAAAAGCTCTTCCGCGTTGTGGCACGATGCGCCGCACAATCCGGTTGCCGGGCGGCTGGACAGGCTCATCAGGCGCATGGCCGGAAAATGGATTCCATCCGCACCGACCTCGCGGCAGAATCCGGCGCCGCTTTCTCCGGCAGGACAGTTTACGAGGACCTTCGCGCCATGGCGATGGGCGAGTGCCGTGACTTCAGCAGCAAAGCACCGCAATGTTTCCGGCGGCATTGCTTTCTCCCGCACCTGGACCAGCCGGACACCTCCGCGCAGCGCATATTCGAGCTGGGACAACGAACGTTCGATTCCCCATTCCGCCGCGTTGGTGATTGCATAGATCGATGGCAGTTCGAGGGCGCGCAGTATGGGGGCGTTGGCCGGTAGCATCGGCTCGACGCACACGTTATTGGCAAACTGCCAGGACAGTGACTGTCCTTCGCATGGCTGGGGCTCACCGCGCCATGCGGTTACGCGATAAAAATACAGGCGTACCATGGCGTGCGGGTAAGTGAATATGCGCGTGACCCACGGGGATGCATGCTCGACCGATATGCCCAGTTCTTCCAGCAGTTCCCGCTCCAAGGCATGCAGAAGAGCTTCACCCGCCTGCACCTTGCCGCCCGGGAATTCCCAGTAGCCTGCATAGGGTTTGCCTGCAGGCCTGCGGGACAAGAGGAAGGCGCCGTCGGCCCGGGTAATGACCGCAGCGGCCACATCGACCGTGGAATGGGAGGGTGGCGTCGCTGGAATCATGGTAAGGCAGTTCCTTGCAAACCGAACCGCCGTCACGCCTTGCCGTATTTATCCAGGGAACCGGTTTTCTGCTTGCCTGCCCAGTCGCGCGCAAACTGCCAGGCTACCCGCCCGCTGCGCGACCCCCGTCCCAAGGCCCACTGAAGGGCTGCTTCCCGCACCCGGGCGTCCATGTCGCCAATGCTGAAATGGACGAGCCAGCGCTGGACGATGTCGAGATATTGCTCCTGGTCGAAAGGATAGAACGATATCCACAGTCCGAAACGCTCCGATAGCGAGATTTTTTCCTCGACAGATTCGCTGGGGTGAATTTCATCTCCCACATGGCGGGTATCCCGGTTGTCCTGCATGGATTCGGGCATCAGATGCCGGCGATTGGAAGTCGCATAGACCAGTACGTTGTCCGAGGCGGAAGCGATGGAACCGTCCAGAACCACCTTCAGCGCCTTATAGGCCGGCTCGCCGGATTCGAACGACAGATCGTCGCAGTACAGGATGAACCGTTCAGGACGTTCGCATACCTTTTCGACGATATCGTGCAGGTCGACCAGATCATGCTTTTCCACTTCGATCAGCCGCAATCCCGCTGGCGCGTATTTGTTCAGCATGGCTTTTACCAAGGATGACTTGCCGGTTCCGCGCGCACCGGTCAGCAGCACGTTGTTGGCGGGATGGCCCTGTACAAACTGATGGGTATTCTGGTCCACGAGATTTTTCTGACGCTCGATGCCGCGCAAGGTTTCGAGCGTGATGTGGTGCGGATGGGAAACTTTCTGAATGGAGCCTGTACGTCCATTCCGGCGCCAGCGAAATGCCACGGCTGCCTCCCAGTCTGGGTCGGTCTGGCTGCCGGGCACCAGGGCTTCGAGCCGAGAGACGAGTCCCTCGGCTCGATCGCATAGCGTATTCCAGTCATTCATGGCGTATGAGACGTATGACAGTGAAAGTCTTGCCAGTCCGCGCGTCCTGTCTGCTTTATGTGCGCTAACGAACGGAACGGCTCAGCTGATGGATGGATGATTGATCTGTTGCGCCAAGAATTCGCAGGACGTGCTCCCGCAGTTTCTTTCGTGACGAATATGTCAAAAAGCAAGAAGATAAGATCCCTGCTGGTTGCTGGTGACAGCATCAGGCAGGCAGATACTTTCCGGACAGTTCCTTTCAACCAGGCGAAAAATACTCAGGAGAATATCATGAATAACATGCCCAGCAAAAAAGCCGTCATTGCTCTCGCTGTAGGATCTGCTTTCGTTGCTACCCTTGGCGCGGCATCCGTCGCTTCCGCCGCCGACAATCCGTTCTCGGTGCAGCCCCTAGATAAAGGCTACAAGATCGCCATGTCGCATGACGACGACAAGGGCGGGTACGGTGACCGAAAGGACAATTACGGCGACAAGAAGTATGGCGAAGGACGATGTGGAATGTCCATGGCGGACACGGACAACGACGGACGGGTGAGCAGGGAAGAACATGCCCGGCATGCCGAGAAAATGTTCGATAAGATTGATGCCAACAAGGATGGGTACATCGACAAGGATGAAGCCAGCGCCATGAAAAAGAAACACCGGCATGGGGCTTCCCATGGATCGGACAGGAAATACGGGTCGAGCGACGGCGACGGCGTGGATGTGCACCGATACCGCGAACACGGTGCGGGCGAGCGATACGACCGCGATCTGCCGCACATGAGGCCGATGGGCGAGTAGTCGCTGGTCATTGCCGGTTGCGCCGGGCGTTCTCGCCCGGCCCCGGGATCGTTCCCCCAGGACACGGTTTTGACGCCGGGCAGACGGTTGAATGCCTGGTTCTGAAATGACGTTTTTATTCCTTCGTGCCCATAGTACGGACAGAACGGTGCGGGCAGTAGCTCGAGTAACTGGCTGCAGGCTAACTTCTGTAGTCTGCGTTGATGCGGACGTAATCATAGGAAAAATCGCAGGTCCAGAGCGTTGCCGATGATGTTCCCCTGTTGAGGACGACCCGGACGGTGATTTCGTCCTGCTTCATTACCCGCTGGCCCTCCCGCTCCAAGTAGCTGCGGGCCCTTCCGCCATTCTCCGCAACCAGCACTTCATCGAGATAGAGCTGCAGTGTGCCGACATCCAGTTCCTCGATGCCTGCATATCCGATCGCCGCGAGTATCCGGCCCAGATTCGGGTCGGACGCGAAAAAGGCGGTCTTGACCAGGGGCG
>CAZYYR010000286.1:0-2993 GCA_964651465.1 uncultured Nitrosospira sp. | reverse complement strand
ATGATCGCGGATCCCTTTGGCAACCGTATCCGCTTCTGCGAGTGGAAGGGCTAGGGAAGCGCTGAGATTCGCCGGTTTCAAACCGCGCCATCACGATTACCCGCCAATTCCAGGTTTCTCCGTTTGGCGACATGCCTTCCCGAAACGTCTTCATCATCGGGCGCTCCCTTGCCATCAATGCAGCTTTGCCATATGCGTCAATACTGGTATAACCACATGACCGCGTTACCCCATTGACGACACGGCTCGCATGACTATGCCCGGAGAAGTGGAGAATCAGCTGATCAGGCTGCGTGACATATCCTGTTTTCTGGAGGAAGCAGGCAGCCTGGACGACAACCTGCTGAAGCTTGCGGAAAGAACGGCTGGAATCCTTGGCGCCAGAAACTGCTCCATCATGCTCCTGAATGACGGTGAATCCGGCGACCCCCATATGAGAGTCTGTGCCGCCTTCGGGCCGCTCCCCGCAGCTGCGTACCGGGAAGCCGTGCACAAGGGCGAAGGCATAGCGGGACACGTCGTCGCCACGGGAAAATCCCTTTTCATAGAGAATATCGATCGATCTCCGTTTGCCACGCATGCACGGCATGGGAGCGAACCGGATAAAAGCCTGCTGTGCTGCCCAATACGTATCAACGACTGTGTCGCGGGGGTAGTCAACGTCAGCGGAAGGCATTCAGGGTCCTTTACGCGGATGGACCTGACCCTGCTGGATGTGGCGGCGCTCTTCATAGGAAAATCCATCCAGACCATCCAGCTCCAGAATATCCTGAATTCCCGTTTCGCCCAGCTCGCCGTGGCGCGGCAGGTCGCAAGCAGTGGGGGCCCGCTGAGCAGCGCCGTGGGTAATCCGGACAAGGTCGCGAGGATCATCGCGAAATCCTTCTATAAGGAAATGATCCGCGCCGGCTTCGGACCGGCTCAGATCATCCATGTCGCATCTGATCTCATCTCGCAGCTGAACAGCCAGCTGCAGCGCCACAACAAACGTTTGGACAAGCAGTTGGGCAGGTTCGTAAACACGAATACGGAAAATCCCAAGGATCGGGAAAAAACAGCGGAATCCCCGATAGCGGATGAATCAGGGCCGGACGAATGATGCTTGGCCGGGCCATGACGAACACCCGAGGGTGTAAGCGATTCAGCGTTTGACAAGCCGCAAGGCGTTCAGTACATTCATCGTGTTTCAGGAGATTAGGGGAATATACTGTTTTCCTGAAACATTTCTTGCCGTTTGGACTGGAAATTCGCGTCTGGATTTTCGGATGATAGCAGCCTCTTTTTTGGAGAAAGCAATAATGAGACTTTATGGGATTGCGGTAGCAGCTTCTCTGTTTTTTCTTCCGGTCTCCGGCTTTGCCGCTGGATATGGCGCAGCCGGGTGCGGACTGGGCTCGATGGTGATTGGATCCAAGCCCGGTGCCGAGCAGGTTCTTGCCGCGACGACGAACGGAACATTCGGATCTCAGACTTTCGGGATCACGTTCGGCACTTCCAATTGCGGAGACCACGGGTTGATCAACGTAAGCAAGGAGCGCGAAGTCTTCGCGCAGGAAAATTACACCAGCCTCGTCAAGGAGATGGCCCAGGGCGAAGGTGAAAGCCTGCAGACCCTGGCCAGCCTGTACCAGTGTCCCGCAACAAGCTACCAGGAATTCGGGACGATGGCCCGGGAGAACTTCGATCATCTGGTAACCAGCGAACAGACGACTTCCGCCGAACTGCTGAGCCAACTCGAAAGCCAGCTGAGCAGCCACCCCAAGCTTGCGAAATCCTGCAGTATCAATGTATCTGCGCTGAATTAGGAATGAAACGTTGAACGGATACAGGCGCGAGCCTGTATCCGTTTTCATGCCGTGATCACGCCTCGTGCCGCCTGCTCGCCTCGCATTCGGATTGCTTTTCTGGATCTGCTTCTTTCCGTTGACGGTTCATGCCAAACCCACGGACGGCACCGGTTATCTGGCTGAATTGCAGCGGCAGGCCGCGCAAAAGAACCTCGCCAATGAACGCCTCTGGTACCTGCTGCTGAAATACAACAGAAAGCCGCTAGTCGGCGTGATCAGCGAAGCGGACGGAATGGATTTTTTCAATTCCCCGCAGGGAAAAACCGATCCGGAAGCAGAGCTGCAAGCCACTCTCGCCGCGTTCTTCATTCCCCTGGCCGAGGTCAGGGAAGGCGAGGAGCATCCCCAATGCAACTTCCCCGCCCGCTTCAAATGGCTGAACCAGCAGCTGGCATTCGACCCTCTTCAACTGGAAATACAGACATGCGACCGGCTCGACCGCTGGGTGAACACCCTGGATCCAGTCGGGGCAACCCTGGTGTTTGCGTCCTATTTCATGAATAACCCCGCGTCCATGTTCGGCCATACGCTCCTGCGCATCGACAGCCGGAGAACCGAAAACGGCCACGCCCTCATGAACTATGGGGCGAATTACGCGGCGAATCCCGATACGGAAAATGCATTTCTCTATGCGCTGAAAGGCCTGATCGGCTCGTTCGAGGGCCGCTTCGCGATCTTTCCGTATTACACCAAAGTGCAGGAGTACAACAACTGGGAGAGCCGGGATCTCTGGGAATACGAGCTCAAGTTTACCGAGGACCAGCTGAGCATGATGCTGCTGCACCTGTGGGAACTGGGTGGAACCTATTTCGACTATTACTATTTCCAGGAAAACTGCTCATATCACGTGCTTTCCCTGCTGGAGGTCGCCAACCCCGATCTGCGGCTGAAAGACGCGTTTTTTTTCAGCGTGATCCCGACCGATACAGTGAAACTGGTGATGGCGCAGGATGGGCTGGTGAAGGACATCGTATACCGTCCCGCCGTGCTCAGCCAGATGAACAACAAGCGGCTCAGGATGAGCGATGAAGAGAAGCGCATCCTGCAGGGCATGGTCAAAAGAGAACTCTCGCCGGAAAGCGGTACGTTCAAGAACCTTTCCACGCAATCGCAGACGCTGGTCCTGAATGCCTACATGGACTACCT
>CAZYYR010000285.1:0-3021 GCA_964651465.1 uncultured Nitrosospira sp. | reverse complement strand
TGTTGTTTTGACCACGCCGGTGATCCGCGTTCCGTGGCCCTATCCCAAGGACCGAATTGTGGATGAAATTGGAATTATACAGTATAATAATTTATTATTATATCAATATATTATGATGTTAATGTAATTTATTATATTAATATGAAACCTTCCGTCATGATAGATTACATAAGCGTGAAACATCGGCCATGGCTGATAATCAAGCGAACGGCCTGATCTGCGTATACTATTAATGAGGCAAACCCGGATAAATCATGGATCTGAACGACTTCAGCATCATCGCTATTCATCTGGCCGCCGCACTGGTCGCCGGCAGTGTCATCGGCCTCGAAAGAAGTCTGCATGGCCATCCTGCCGGTTTCCGGACGCATGCGCTCGTGTGCCTTGCCTCCAGCCTGCTGATGCTGATTACGCTGTACCAGGGGAAATGGCTGCCGCCCAATGTGGCGCCCGAGTCAGTCAGGATGGATCCGACGCGGATGGCCCAGGGCATCATGACCGGCATCGGCTTTCTCGGCGCCGGGGTGATCTTCAAGGAGGGCTTGAGCGTTCGCGGGCTGACGACGGCGGCGTCGATCTGGATCACGGCCGGCATCGGCATACTGATGGGCATCGGGTTCTTTTTTCCCGGCATCCTCGGCACCGTGATGACCCTTGGGGTGCTGTCGGGCTTCCGCACGATCGAAAACTGGATTCCCCGTCAGTCGTATGCCCAGTATCATCTCACCTTCGACCGAAACAATGTGATGCCGGAAGCCCAGCTTCGCAGCCTGGTAGCCGATCATGGATTCGAGATCGTCACCATGAGTTACCGGGCGAACCGGGCCGGACTGTTCGAGTACCGCATGGATATCAAGGCTACGAATCCCCGCAGGGCGTCCGGTCTTGCCGAAGCGTTACAGGAAATGGAGTCGGTCAGGGAATTCCGCATCTCGACGACAGGCACCTGACCGGGCATCGATCAATCATCGCTGCATGCGACAAATACAAAAGGAGAAAGCCATGAACACGGGAAATACCGGCACAACCGCCGAAGGCGGAATTCGACAGCAAATGGACAGCTGGCTGAAGGCGGTCCTGGCGCTCGACATGGATGGGATCATGTCTCATTATGCCCCCGACGTACGCGCATTCGACGCGATCGCGCAATTGCAGTTCAAGGGCGCGGATGCATACCGGAAGCATTGGGAGGCTTGCTTCTCAATGTGTTTGCCCGGCCAGATGATTTTCGAGATACATGATCCGGAAATCGTGGCGGACGATACCGTGGGCTTCTGTCACAGCCTTATCCGATGTGGCGGCACGGATGGCGGGGAGGAAAAGGCTGGCTGGATGCGGATGACTGTCTGCTACCGCAAAATGACCGGAACATGGAAGGTCGTCCATGAGCATTTTTCAATGCCTTTCGACATGGAAAGCGGAAAAGTGCTCGACCTTCAGCCCTGACGCTCCCGCTGCATCCGCAACGTCATCGATATGGCGGCAACTCGCCGGCTGCCGCAATCAGGCGGAAATCTCCCGATCTTCAACCAGCCCGAGGAGTGATATCATGCAACTGACCCCGTATCTCAATTTCGATGGCCGTTGCGAGGCCGCGTTCAAGTTTTACGAAGGGTGTCTCGGTGGACAGATCGTCGCGATGCTCACGTACGGAAGTTCACCCATGGCGGACCAGACCCCGCCGGAATGGCGCGACAGGATCATGCACGCGCGACTCACGGCAGGGGATGCGGTACTGATGGCGTCTGATGCGCCGCCCGGACAATACGAAGTAGCCAGGGGCATGTCCGTTGCCCTGAATACGGATACCGCGGAGGAAGCAGAGCGCATTTTTAATGCGCTGTCGGAGAATGGTATTGTGCAGATGCCGATCCAGACTACCTTCTGGGCCACCCGTTTCGGCATGCTTATCGATCAGTTCGGCACGCCTTGGCTGATCAACTGCGAATAGGAAGGGGGCGGCCAGATCCCTGGGCTTCGGGATAGAAAAAGGAGAGGGAACGGATACGCTCGCGCTCCGACATTGCGCGGGCTGGAGGGCCAGCAGCCCCGTGCCTGTGAAGGGGAAAGGGAATCATGACGCCATCCGACCGACATCGATGACGCTTCAATCGGGATGCCTCGCATCTGAAAGCATCCCGATCGGTATTACCCATACCTGATCAGCAGCTCGCGACCCTTCCGGCCGAAACGCAATAGATATTTTCCTCGAGCCCTGCGGCCATCTGGCGGTGGGCGGCGGCTTTTTTCATATTCTCCTTCGCGTCCCGCCCATATTTCCAGATCAGTGCATGCGTATGTGCCTGCAGATCCTGCGCATGTCTGCCATACAGGTAGCTCTTGTCCTGATACTGCTCGAGCAGTCGGGTTTTTTCCTGCAACCTTATCTGCAACTCCCCGGCAGCGTCTTCATAAGACTTAGCCATTGCCTCATGCCCGCTGCGGGTCATGACCTTTTCCCCTGCCAAATGCCTATCCGTATCCGCAGTCGCACCTGCAGACAACATCAGTGCCGCCGTAATGGCAGCCACGTATAACGTTCCGACAAAGCTTCCGTTTTCCATTTCGCCCTCCGTCCCGGAATATGAACCTGACTCTCGCTTACCCTAATTCACAAATTAAAGACAAATGTAAATTATTTGTGAATATGATGTGAATATTAGGTTAGGAAATCCCGTCAATCAAGCTTTTTTTACTATTTTTTAAAATTGTTTACGGCGGGGAAGGAAGGACGCTGCTCACCCCCGAGTCCAACGGTTCCCAGGGGAGAACTTGTGGGCTCCACACACCCTGATGGTACCCAGGATGATGAAGTTCGACAGAGCACCGACCCGACGGTGCTCAAGAACTGATGCGCGGAACGGGCTTAACTGGAAAGCCGCCCAATATGGCAGAAACGGGCAGGTGGGCGGAAGAGGCGGGAACAGGGGGGAGCGTTGCGAACAACGATCCCCCTGTTTGGGGGTAATCCCGGGATGCTGTATCTGATCAGCAGTTCGCAACCTTTTCAGGCGAAACGCA
>CAZYYR010000284.1:0-3035 GCA_964651465.1 uncultured Nitrosospira sp. | reverse complement strand
CCGTCGGTGCGAAACCGGCACGAAATACCAGATTGTCGAGACGGCGTTCAAGCAATTCGAGCAATTTATCGCCGGTTGGGTCGGGGGATGCCTTGGCTTCCTTGAACAGAATTTGAATCTTGCGCTCCGATAGGCCATAGTTGAAGCGCAGCTTCTGCTTTTCCATCAGACGCACCGCGTAATCGGAACGGCGGCGGCCTTTCTGCCCGTGCTGACCGGGAGGGTAGCTTCCGGCTTCGAGCGGCTTGCGCGACAGGCCCGGCAGTTCGGTTCCCAGTGCGCGCATGACTTTGAGTCTCGGTCCAGTGTAACGTGACAAACAATTTCTCCTTTTCGTTTGGTCTGATAGAAGGGTAAGCTTCTGATGCATGAGGCGCTGCAAACAGCAACGATGCCTTCAGCAATTCTACTTCTACTCAAACATTCTGCAATACTGCCACTGGTCGGTGAGAATCATAATATTATTGAGACTCATTTGCAATGACTCGCATTCTTGATGAAGATGAAGATTTTACTTCATTTGTTGATCTCACTCCATAACCGGATCGGGCAATTGGACTCAAGATTTAAAGAATGTAGTTCCAGGCGCGCATACAGATGGGCGAGAGCACTCATATCTACAGGTCAGGAGGCGATCAGCGGCAGAGGCCGCATATTTTACATCAGGGCTATGAAACAGACAAAGTTTCGTGCCTCTTCCATACCTCCAACGGAAATCTAGAGGGTCCATGAAGTTGCTGGCGTTGACCTACGGCACGGAAGGGGATACCCGACCCTTGGTGATGTTGTGCCGTGCGCTGATAGATGCGGGGAACGACGTGATGCTGCTGGCCGAGGGAAGAACGCTTGGCAGCGCCCGCGAGCAGGACGTGCCCCATGCCGCGCTGGAAGGAAATATCCAGGATGAGTTGAGTTCGCTGGTAGCCGGGGGCAAGGGTGTCAATGCAACGGCAACCGGATTGGCACGCATCGCGAACAGCCATACACACGGCTGGATGCGGCAAGCGGCTGAGGCGGCACGGGATTGCGACGCCTTGATCGTATCGGGGCTGACCGCTTTCGTTGGCTTGTCAGTGGCCGAGCGCTTCAACATTCGAGTTATCGGCACGGGCTTGATACCGATTTCACCAACAAGCACGTTTCCCTCGCCCTTTCTGCCTCCTGGCAGAATTCCCAAAATGATCAACCGCTTGAGCCACCGCTTGGTCAATGAACTGATCTGGCGTACATTTCGAAAAGTCACAAATCAGGCAAGGGAGCGTGTGCTGGCGCTGGGCCCGCGCAGCAAGGTGTGGACAGGGCATCCCATGCTGTATGGTGTTTCTTCCACCCTCTTGCCCCAACCCGCGGATTGGCCCCTGCACACGAGGTTATGCGGTCAGTGGCTTGGTCCAGTAAAGCCGTGGACGCCGCCGTCGGCATTGCAGTCGTTCCTGGACTCGGGTGAGGCGCCAATCTATATGGGTTTTGGGAGTATGGTCGGCTTTGATCGGGAAACTGTACTGCAAGCGATGGTCCATGCGGCAGATGGGCGTCGCGTGCTGATCTATCCTGGCTGGGCAGGTTTGCCGGATATCCTGCTGCCCGATAATGTCCTGGTGATCGAGGAGACCCCGCACGACTGGCTGTTTCCCCGGACTTCGCTGGTCATCCACCATGGTGGCAGTGGCACCACCCATTCCGCCTGTCGGGCAGGCGCCCCGTCGGTCATCGTGCCTTTCGCAGGCGATCAATTCTTCTGGGCCGATCGGCTTTACAGATTATCGCTGGCGGAGCGACCGTTGGCCGCAAGCAGATTGAGCGCGGCCAGTCTCGCCAGCGCGATCGCATTTGCGCAACGTACGGAGACCAAACAGCGTGCCCAGGCACTGGGAAGGCGGATGATGGCAGAAGTGGGGGCGGCGGTTGCAGTCGCAGAAATTGAAGCTATTCTGCGCGGTCACCCGGGAAGCTGACTTCAGTATGGCGTGCCAGCCAGTATGGTGGAGAGAAGAAAAACGAGCGTTCCAGGGGCGACGCCGTAGTCGGCAGGAGCACATCTGTGCTCTCAGCCGCGCCGTGCCGCCTCGATTGCCGCGACATCGATTTTTTGCATGCCCATCATCGCCTCAAACGCACGTTTTGCTTCATCGCCGCCCACAGCCAGCGCCTCGGTCAGTGCTCGCGGCGTGATTTGCCACGAGATGCCCCATTTGTCCCTACACCAGCCGCATGCGCTTTCCTCGCCGCCATTGCTGACGATGGCGTTCCAGTAGCGATCGGTCTCTTGCTGATCGTCAGTGGCGATCTGGAACGAGAAGGCCTCGTTATGTTTGAATGCAGGCCCGCCATTGAGGCCAAGGCAGGGAATGCCCGCCACGGTGAATTCGACCGTCAGCACGTCGCCCGCCTTGCCGGATGGGTAGTCGGTGGGAGCATGGTGGACGGCATTCACCTTGCTGTCAGGAAAAGTCTCGGCATAGAAGCGCGCTGCAGCTTCGGCGTCCTTGTCGTACCACAGACAGATCGTGTTCTTTGCGATGGTCATTGCTTGTCCTTTCGTTTCTGAGGTTGATTTTAGCTTGATCTCCCGTCCCCGGGCTCCGTCGAGCGGTATCAAGGCTCTCGATGAATCACCGCTCGCTTGTCAGGTGCTCATCCAGTCGGCACCATATCCTGAAAGCGAACAGTCGCGCTCTTCGGTTTTAATTGTTCCTCAGCCTCAGGCAGATGGATGACGAGCTTGAGTGGAATCGTCCATGGCCTATTCCCTGGTTCATTTCGGTGCTTATGGCACAACTTAGGTCCACGGGCGTCAGTCTCCACCTGCTATGGCGATGATTCTGCTCCGAAAACCGCGATTTCTGCATATACCTCAGAAATAAAAATAGGAGCTGAAAAAATTAACATTCAGCTCCTATTTTTCTGGTCAGGATGTGCGATTCCGCATCCATTGTCGTATCCACGGATGACGGTGATCGTTCCCGTATTTACATGAATGCCCATTATGCTTTTGGAGGTGTTCCTTCTGCGTTTCCTGCAACTGCATCGATCTG
>CAZYYR010000283.1:0-3046 GCA_964651465.1 uncultured Nitrosospira sp. | reverse complement strand
TAGCGATTGAACAGGGGAGGGAAAACTTTCAGCGGCAAGGCTGCCGAGATGAATAGCGGCATCATCCCGAGGGCATCCTGGATGAATTCCCCGATCTGGCGCGCGATGGGGGAATCTTCGGGCAACTGCATGTTGTTCTTGGCCAGGGCCGACTGATGCCCCGATGTCACATTGCCATCCACCCATTCCGCCTGGTCCATGGATTTCCTGCACTCCACAACCTGTGCTTTCGTAAGAACATCCGGAATCGCGATAAGCATTTCGAGGCTCTCTATGACAAATAGTCAGCAGTCCGTCCCTGGCGTGTTTCCGCTCCCCTGCTGGCCTCAGAACCTGAAGTTCAGGTTCATGAAGGCAAACCGTCCTGCGGCTGGAATTGCGTAGTGACGGAAGTACGTCGAGTTGAAGTATCGTTTATCGGTCAGATTCTGCACGTTCAGCTGCAAGTCCAGGTGCTTGTTGATCTTGTATTTCGCCATGATATCGAAACGCACATAGGCGGGTACATAACCATTGTTGCTGGGGTCGGCATAAACCCTGTCCATGTAGAATGCACCGCCGCCTACCGTCAGGAGCGGCAGTATCTTGTAGGTCGACCACATGCTGGCGCTATGCTTGGCAATGCCATGCAGCTGCTTGCCCTTGGTGCTCGCGGAACCTACCGCATTCGGATCGGTCCCGTCCCCTACCTTGGTTTGCCTGGCATCGAGGAAAGTATACCCGCCAAATACATTCCACTTGTCGGTAATGTTGCCGGCAAGGCCCAGTTCAAAACCATTTACCTCAGCCTCACCCGCGTTCTCGATTGCAGGACCGACATTGACGCGCGCATTCTTCTTGATCGTGTGAAATCCAGCCAGGGTTATCCCCAGATCGTGCAACACGTTCCACTTGACCCCTCCTTCGAATGTCTCGGTACTCTCAGGCTTGAGGTGGGCCGACTGGGCGTCCAGTCCACCGCCGGCGTAGTTGAAATCGCCCATGGACAATCCCACGGGCGATGACGATGTCGCATACGTCGCATAGAGGCTGGCATTCGGCTGAACCTTGTATACGGCGCCCACCTGGTAATTCAGGAAGCTCTTGTCGTTCTTGAAACGTGTGGTGTCCACCCCCGTCGCAGGATTGCGGTTCTGCAGTTCCGCGGTATAACTGTCGAAGCGTATGCCTGCATTGAGCAGCCACCGCTGGGTCAGTTCCATGCTGTCGAAGATATAGGCGGATTTATTGAACGTTTCACCGATATAGCTGGGATGTGCATTCCGGGTGATAGGGTCGAAGGCCACGTTCGGATTCGAATTGCCGATCGGCACCGTCCGGTCGGCTGGATTGCTGATTCCGCCACCACCGAAGGCGCGATTGCGGGTATCTTCCCAACTGAACTCCAGTCCGGCATTCACGCTGTGCTTGACCGCCCAGGTATCGAAGCGCAGCGACACATCCGTCAGGTTGGCGATGGTCTCGGTCTTGTTGCCCCGGTTTCTCGAATTGCTCCTGCTGATGAGACCTGCATTCAGATCCGCCAGGCTGGAGATGTTCGGGCGGGTTACGAAATACTCATTGGTCGTCAGGCCATAGCGCGTGGTATTGCGCACCACGAAGTTATCGCTGAAGGCATGCCTGAGCTTCAGGGTGCCGATGTCCGCCGAGGTTTCCTGGAAATCCCGTCCCTTGACCCCATACCAGGCGTCCCGTGGACCCACCGGCTTGCCGTGGGGAGCCCCGTTTGCACCGGTCTGGATAAAAGGAAGTCCCCAGTCGGCTATGTCGTCCGTTTCGTGGTGATACCAGCTGGCCGTGGCGCTGGTCGCCGTATTCAGGCCCAGCGTGATCGATGGCATCAAGCCCCAGCGCTGGACACCGACGTGATCGCGCCCGGCTGTATCGGATTTGTGAGCCATGGCGACCAGGCGCACCGCCAGGTTCTCGTTGACCATGTAGTTGCCGTCGATGGTGCCGCGCTTGAAGCTGTTTGTGCCTACGCCGGTGGACCCTGCAATGAAATTGCCGGCCCTGGCCTGTTTGGTGACGATATTGATGCTTCCTCCGGCAGAGCCCCTGCCGTCGAAAGCGCCGCTGGGACCCTTCAGAACTTCCATTTGCTCGATTGCAAAAACTTCGCGCGTCTGGCTGCCGATGTCCCTGAGACCGTCCACGTAGAAGGACCCGAATGTGTCGAATCCGCGGATAAAGGGACGATCTCCTATGGCAACCCCCCCTTCGCCGCTGCCGAAAGTAATTCCCGGAGTCATCCGCAGTGCTTCCTGGAGCGTCTGGGAACCGCTGTCTTTCATGACCTGCTCCGTGATGACGGTTATGGATTTAGGCATGTCGATAAGGGGGGCGGTGAATTTTTGATTGGCCGACCGCTCCACTTTATATTCGTTCTCCTTCGGGGCCTTGATCTCGACTTCAGGCAACGTTGCCAACTGATCATTTGCATGCACCGCCCCCCCGAATAACAACGCCAGCGCAGATACGATAGGCTTGACAGAGAATGCGTCTCGCGTACTTGTTGTTTTTTTCATTATTTTTAACCCTCTTGGTTGGATTTAATTTTTATAGATATGATCACGAATGATAACCATTACCATTCAAAAAAAATAAAATGTTTATGAGAACATATTTTGGAATCAACGACTTGATTGGGAGAAATCGCTGGAAGCGAGCTCCAGGAGCGATGCGTGGAGCAGCTGCCGGGATCCGAGGAAAAGAAACAGCCTCAGCGAGCCTCAGCGCGATCTATTTTGTGAATAATTCGTGAAAAACTTGTGAAGTTTATGTTAAATCCCATTTTTGTCAAGGGGATTTGTGCTGCGCGGCATCGGCAGGAGATGAGAGGACGAGCAGGTACACGCGAATCCGCTCCCTGAGGCCTCGTACGAATGTCTATCGCCACTCCTGCGGAAACTGACGATGAATGCTGAGATTGGGGGGACGTTGGCTTGTGGCCAGTAGCTGGAGCTGCGGGAAACGATGGGGAAGAGGCTCATAAGCAGTTCAAGCGGCCTATTTGCTCAGGTCAACCCATGACAGCTGCCAATGC
>CAZYYR010000282.1:0-3065 GCA_964651465.1 uncultured Nitrosospira sp. | reverse complement strand
CATCCATGTCCCGCTCCCGTCGGCATTGAATTTCGCGACAAACAGCGTTCCGGCGTCCAGCAGATCGCGGTTGGCCGCGCGGTTCCTGGGGTTGTACTTGTTCGCACAGACAAATTTATAGAGATACTCGTTACGTTCGTCATCCCCCATGTACACGACGACCGTATTGTCCGCCCCCACCACGCACTCGGCATTCTCGTGCTTGAAGCGGCCCAGCGCAGTGCGTTTGATCGGAGTACTGTTCGGGTTCCAGGGATCGATCTCGACCACCCATCCGAAGCGGTGCGGCTCGTGCGGGTGGAGGTCCGCGCGGAAGCGGGGATCCACCTCATGCCAGCGATAGCCGAAGTCGCCCTTGACGACGCCGTAGCGTGCCTGGCCGGACAGGATGTCCTGTTTCCGGGCCGGGTCCGTCACGTTCGCCACGTCGCCGGTTTCGTTGGAGAAATAGCCGTTCCAGTTTTCCTCGCAGGTGAGGTAGGTGTCCCAGGGAGTAAAGCCGTTGGCGCAATTGTTGAGCGTCCCCAGAACGCGGGTGCCGCTGGGATCGGCGGCCGTCTTCACTAGATCGTGGCCTGCAACGGGTCCGCTCAGCTTGCAGGGCGAGTTGCCCGTGATGCGCCGGTTGAAGGCGGAGGGGCGCTTGACTTCCCATTTGCCGCCATTTTTCCATACTTCGACTACGCTGATTCCATGGGCTGCCTGCTGAGCTTTCACCATTTCCGGGGTGAGGGCCGCAGTGGCGTATGCGGACGCCGGCGACATGTTGCTGGCAAGGGGCGGATCCACATACTCATGGTTGGTCACCAGCAGGCCGCGCGTACTGCCGAGGCCGGAGGCCCCGGCGGCAGGAAACGGGAACAGGTGCATGCCGTCTATATGAGCGCCGAAGCTGCGCAGCTGCATCGCTTCGGTCATGGGGCCCGACGGATCCCAGTGGGGCGCGCCGGTAAGCGAGTCGCCCCAGCCGATCAGTACGCGGGCGGTGTAGCCGGCGGGAACGGTGACGGCGTCGTCCGTCGCGGCAAGGTACAGATTGGGCGGGACGGAACCGAAGCCGATGCTCCCTGCCGGCTCCGGGCCTGCGTAGGCGTAATCGATCAGGCCATCGAACAGCGAGCCGCCGAATATGGTGGTCGCCGTAACGCCGAATGAATATTGGAGGAAGCTCCGGCGGGACAGCTGGCGTTCCTCGATCACATCGTGGAGCGAGGCATTGCCGGAATCGTTGCTGCTGGTGAGGCTGGGATTCGATTTCCCGTCTGGGTGCAAAGCGCTACTCATCATATCTCCTTGTTGAGTATGGGTTTCCGTGATTTTTTCTGTGACGCATCATTTTTTTCGAAGCGGTGCACGCGATTTCCGGACCGGCGGATCGGGCGCTTCAGATGCACAAGGCATTCTCGTGGTTTCGTGCTACAGGAATTACATTAGGATTTCCGCCGAACCTGAGTCGAACAGACTAAACACGGCCACGTGCACAGGGCCACCGGTCAGGTTTTCAGGATGATTGTCGGTGTTTCCGATGCGCATGGACCGCCGTTATTTCAGGTTCATGCAATTAGCGTAGTAGGTCACCGTGGCCGGCCAGTCGCTGAAGATGCCGCGGATGCCCACGTCACGGTTCAGGACATCCAGCACCTTCATCATGTCGCCTTCGCGCCTGATGGCGGAGTCGAAAGTCTGGTAATAGAATCCGTTGCCGCCATCAGCCAGTATGCCGGATCGCTCCAGCGTCCATGTAATGATGTCGAGCCTCGCCGCCCGGGCCTGGCGCGCATAGCGGGAGGCCACTACATTGCCGCTGCCATCGACATCCAGCAGGGCAAACAGGGGCGGGGCGACGATATTGATGCCTTCCGCCTTGTATGCGGCCAGCTGGGCAGCATTGGGCAGGTCCGCCACGGTATTGGCGTCGTCGAGGTAAACCGCCTGTCTGCCGAAGTCGGGCTCGTTTGCGATCCAGTAACGCACGTCGCGGATATCGAAAGACTGGGGATAGACATCACGGGGCTTGACATTTGCGGCCTTGTATTCGTCGATCATCTGCTGAGCATAGTCTTCCTGCGTGTAGTCGCCTCTTCCGTCGCCATCGCTGTCATAAGGCATGGCCACGCTCGCGCTCTTGAGTTCGGGTGTCATTTTCACGCCCAGTTCCCGGAACAGTTCGATGCTTTCCCTGTGGGTGAGCAGTGTTCCGCTGGTGGGTCCGGCATACAGGTTCGTGCGCCAGTCCGTGGTGCCGCGTAAGTATTCCGCTACATCCTTCGCAGCCGGATTGAAGTCATCCATCTTGCCCCGCAAGGTCTTGAATTCGTCCAGGGTGATATCGCTGGTGCAGCATTGCGCGGAAGCCGCCTGGATCAGGTTGCCGGCAGAGTCGAACTGCGCAGGTGTGAAGGGCTGGCTGCATTTTTCCGCCAGCGGTGTTTCCAGGATATTCGTCGTGGTATGCAGATCGCATTGCGAGTGACGGCAGACGAGTTCCTTGTCGCGGGTGAACGTCACGTCGCATTCCAGAATGCCGGCACCCATGCGCGCAGCGGCTTCGTAGGATTCCAGGGTGTGTTCCGGGAACTGCAGGGCGGCGCCCCGGTGGCCGATGGAGAAATCCGTTTTTTTGAACGGCCCGTCGCCGCACTTTTCCAGCCTGGTCCTGAGCCGTCCCGGCTCCATGTCGTTGACGAGAAAGTAAGGGCGCGGACCCAATTGAATCCTCAGGCTTTCTCCTCGGTCGCCATGAAAGCCGCCGTGGGAATGGAACCGGTTCCTGTGTCCGTTGCCGGCCTCCGCGAGGGAAGGCGCGATCACGGATAACACGAGGAAGAGAAATAGCAGTGTCAGCAAGGGTAATGCATAAGCGCGTGAATTCATGCTGGTATCCTCTGGTTTGGCTGTATCAGCCGGGAAGCTCAGACGGTACCAGCCTTCCTTTTCATTTTGATGAGCGTTCCGTTAAATCTCGCACTGCTGTTTTTGCAAGACACATACCTCTTCCCCGCTATTTTGTAGAGCGAAACCGGCCGGTGAGCTGTTTTCATCATTTCTGTTACAGATATGCCCGG
>CAZYYR010000281.1:0-3067 GCA_964651465.1 uncultured Nitrosospira sp. | reverse complement strand
GTGGAACGCTCATGCAACGTCTGCTCATCGTACTCGGTGTCGTGCTCCTGCTGATGGGCCTGACATGGCCATGGCTGTCGAAGTTGCCCCTCGGCCGCCTGCCAGGCGACATCGTCATCGAGCGGGAGAACTTCAGGCTCTATTTTCCGTTGACCACGGGCTTGCTGGTATCGGTGTTCCTGTCCTTGCTGCTGTGGTGGTGGTCGCGAAAATAAATGACATTCCAGGAGGAGAAATAATTGGATTTGTTTGAAGCGATGGCATACTTCTTCGTGAAGGAATTTGCAAAAGCCATTCTTGGTCTTGGGGTTGTGCTCGGAATCATCGTTTTCCTGTGGTGGCTGAACACAGAGGATTAAGAAACGCTGAAGGGTTCCGCGATATCCTGCTGTGTTCAGCCCTGCTCCCCTGTTTCGACGGCAGGCTTCTCCTCGCCTTTTACCAGCAACTGTTCGGGCAAGGGCCGAGCCCTGTCGGTGAGCGGCTTCAGAATGGGTAGGAGATGCTTCATGACCTGCGTGGACAGCGCCGAGGTAAACGTATATTTTTCAGCATCCGTACCGGGCACAAATGCGGTCATCGTTCCGAAGAAGCGATCGCCGATAAAAAATACGAATGTGGCGGAACGATTTACTGCACGGGACTCCTTGATGACGCCGGGCGAGGAAAAAGTGATGTGACGGTGATCCCCCGTTCCCGTTTTTCCGCCAATCAGGACCTCAGCCCCATCCTCTTCCACGATGGCGCGCGCAAGGCGGGACGCCGTCCCGGATGTCACCACGCCGGTCAGCACACTGCGCACCGCACCAGCCAGTTCCGGCGAGAATACTCTTTCGCCGGCCAGAGGCGCTTTTTCCAGGATCGTCTCAAAAGGCGTATTTGCGGCAAAATGCAGCCGTTCCACGAGCAGGGTGGGAACCCGGACGCCATCATTGAGAATCACGCCCATCAGTTCTGCGAGCGCGGCGGGATGGTCTGCCGAACTTCCGATGGCCGTGGCAAGCGACGGCACCAGCGAGTCGAAAGGATAGCCCAGCCGCTTCCAGCTGCGGTGGATTTCCAGAAATGCCTCCAGTTCCAGTAACTCACGGATGCGGATATCCTGGGAGTTCTTGTTTACGGTCTTGAACAGCCAGTGATAGACATCTATCCGCTCCTTGCCGCTGGCCTCGAGCACCTCCTTTTGCCCGGCACCCGGATGTGTCATCAGGTAGCGTACCAGCCATAACTCGAGCGGATGCACCTTCACGATGTAGCCCTGGTCGGCAAGCGAATACCTCCCCGGCGCATAACTTTCGTACAGATCCGGAAGTGCGATCGGCTTGACGCGCTTGTGCTTGAACCGGGGCAGATGCGGCGCCATGAATTTTTCGAACTCTGCGAAGGACGCCTCGGGATGGATATAGCGATAAGCAGCGGCCAGGCGACGCGGCGTGTGGCGGAAACTGGAAAAGAATACCTCCTCGATCCGGGAGGAATCGGCCGCCTTGCTCCTGTATTTGAGATAGAAACGATTGATGAAATCCCTGCCTTCCCTGTCCGCAAAGCGCCTGAGATACACCCTGCGGTCCGAGCTTCCCGCATCCCTGAGTATCTTCGCCGATGAGCCTGTAACCTGAAACATGTAATAGCGCACGATATCCCGCATGAGGCGAATGTAGACCAGGTTGACCGAATTCTGGGTCGCCTCGCGCACGCTCAGGAATCTGCCGTTATCTCCACGACTGAAATTATGGAAAACATGCAATCCTCCACCGGTAAAAAACCTCTCGCCGGGGCTGGCCGAGTACTTGCGCTCCAGAGCAGCGTCCAGCATGGACGCCAGAGTCCTGTCCCTGCTTTGCAGAAAATATTCGATAGCCCAGCGGCTGAGCGCATCGCCGGGATCGGGTTCCAGGCTGCGTAAAGCCTTCGGCTCCAGGCCTGCATATTTCTTATGGAGCGCTTCCACGATTTCCAGGTAGGTAACGAGCGTCCGCAGTTTCGCCGTGGAACCGAGGTCCAGCTTGGTGCCCTTGTTGATATCGAGAGGCTGGTCGAAATTGTCCGCGAGAATACGGAACTTCACACCTTGAGGCGTCAGTTCGGATAGCGTGAAGCTGTAGATGACCTTTCCCGGATCTTCATCGCCCAGCAGGCGCTGCCCGTACAGCCCGACAGCCTGCGCAAACAATGGGTCCTTCAACTGGCGCAAGACCTCTCCGATCTTTTCCTGCAGTTCCGCGTCGAGTGTGCTCTGCACGGACAGATCCAGCCGATCGAGGTCATACATGCGCCTCAGGCCAAGCTGTTGGGCGAGACGCACGCGCACCGCGTTCGTCGCTTTTTGGCCGCCGGAATGCCTCGAATCGGAGATGAAAGGCGCGAATCCTTCACGGAATCGCAGCGGCTGTTCCAGGGCAGCGTCGCGCAGGCCGGGCGCAATCACGCCTGCCTGGCTCAGTACGCGCAGGTGGGCGTCGGTGAGCTCGGCAAGATCCTTGCGTCCGGCAAGCAGATAGTACGAAGGTCTGCGTTGCGCGATCATGAGGCTCAAAACATGCTTGTAGCGGGACGCCGCTTCAGCGAGGGCATCGCCCTCCACGAAACGGGAACGCAGGATACGGTTGGTTTCGTCGAAATCCAGACCGTACCAGGCCCATAGCCCGTCTCCGATCCCGTTGGCTTCCCCGAACCCCGCCGCTGCCGCGAGCGGAACCGTGTTGAGATAATCCGTCACGATCCGCCTGCGAACGGGAAGCGTATATTCGCCTTCCAGGTAGGCGCGTACCGAGGCCGACGCGATCTGCTGGAACTTGTCGCTTGCCGTCAGCGTCAAGCCGTTCGGCGAATGCCGATACTTTTCGATCTGCGTTGCAAGCGTGCTCCCGCCCGGCACATCGTGCTCGGACCGAAAGAGCTGGATTCCCTTGTCCAGCACGGCCCGCCCCATCCTGATCCAGTCAACGGCAGGGTTTTTCTTCAGATGCGCCTGGTCCAGCAGATCGCGGTTTTCGATGAACAGCAAACTGTTCGCCACCACCGGCGGAACCGCCTCGAAGTTTTCGTAGATGCGCGCGGGGAATCG
>CAZYYR010000280.1:0-3069 GCA_964651465.1 uncultured Nitrosospira sp. | reverse complement strand
GACAGGTTCGACCGACTCTTCTGCTGCTGCGGTATGGGCCGGAAGACTATAATTGCCTGCATCAGGATCTGTACGGAGCGCAGGCATTCCCGATCCAGTTCACGGTGCTGCTGTCCGCGCCCAACCGGGATTTTACCGGCGGCGAGTTCGTGCTGACCGAGCAGCGGCCACGCATGCAGTCCCGACCGGAGGTTGTTCCGCTCGGGCAGGGAGATGCGGTCGTTTTTGCCGTGCATCATCGACCTGTCCAAGGAACGCGAGGCGTCTACCGGGTCAATATGCGGCATGGTGTCAGCCGCCTGCGTTCCGGGCAGCGCCATACCCTCGGTATCATTTTCCATGATGCGGAGTGATGAGGATGCACGGATGACATTGCCCTCTTTCAGGATGGAGGCACTCGCCTGTGCATGGCAAAAGAGAAGAGCCGTGGGCCGGTGCAGTCGTGCTGTAATGGTTTTGCAATAAACAAAACAAGCGTACCAAAACAAGTGTACTTGGGGCCTCATACGTATATATGGACCCTGGTTGCAACGCTGTTCTTGCCATCGGGGGAGATCCCCATCATGCCATAACAACGCTGGGTGCTTCCAACCGAATGTTGACAGAGGACCGTAGAGTGATAGTTCATAATATTTTCCCCCTGTCTTTTACCAGGACAGGAGTCCTGTTGCTGATGATCCTGGCGCTGCTGCCAATCGCTCATGCTCAGCAAATTCAGGGTGGGGCCGATAGCGCAATGCGGCTGCATCGGCCCGATAACCAGGCCAAACAAAAGGAATCGATCTCGGGAGGCACCTGCGCTGTCCAGACCGGTGCTTTTCCAGTCGGCTTCAACGCATATGTGGTGCCGGATGGAGACCACCCTTCCTATCCTCCTTTCTGTTCCCCCGTGCCGGCTGGCCCGCTCAATCTGGTGATCGACATTCTGTCTCCGGACGTTCGCGAGATGCCGCTCATGGTCAAGCTGATGAAAGTCGATGGCGAAGAAGAGCGCGAGATCGTGTCGGTGCCAGCCACCGCATACACCTCCGGAAATATCCCCTTGGCAGTCAATCTGGAGCCGCTGGCGAAATACAACGTGCTGCTGATCGGCGAAGATGACAATGGCACTAATACCAGTCTTGTTACGATCCCGCTGGAGGTCAGAAGGGCAGGGGATTTTGTCAATACCGGGTATGGCGGTCCCGACATGAGCCTGCTGTTGCTGGTGGCGGCGCTGATGGGAATCACGGGGGGAATCCTGCATTTCTGGCGCCCTAAGTCCGCCGAGCGGCGACCGTGATACCTCCGGATTCCTAGTTTCCGACCTTCCTGGAAGGAAGCACAAAGGTTCGCTCCCGTACAGACCGCCGCCGGAAGGGCGCCTATTCTCGTTCGCTCAAGCCCCTATCATGATTTCCACTTCTACCAGGAGATAATTCGAATGAGAACAGGATTTATTTCATTTGTCATTCTTTCCGGAGCGATGGTATTGGCCACGCCAGCTTTCTCCGACGAGCGGGTTCAGTGGACGGACGTTCCCCCAGCGGTCCAGAAAACGATCACTGATAACGCAGGAGGCGGCAAGATCGAGGAAGTCGAGAAGGAAACGAAAACGCGGGACGGAAAAACGGTCACCATTTATGAAGCGGAAGTAAAAAAACCGGATGGGAAGAAGATCGAAATCGAAGTCGCAGATGACGGCAAGCTCATCGGGGTCAAGGACGACTGAATTCCTGTTTTTTCCCAATCGTTTTCAGGGGATGGAATTCAGGGAAGCGGCGTAAAAAGTGATTCACGCCACCTTTGGAGCCGAGCAGAGGGGGCAGGTCATCCGTGGCTGAAGCTGCGTTCGATTTTGGAAACCGCTTGCATCCTGTTATAGACGTCCAGTTTCTGGAAGATATGATGGAGGTGGTTTTTCACGGTAAAAACGCTGATGGAGAGAATGTGACCGATTTCCGCATTGGTTTTTCCTCTCCTCACCCAGTTCATTATTTCTTCTTCCCGCCCGCTCAATCCAAATCCGCCGGGAGGCCTGGCTGGAGGGGCGTCCGCATGCCGCGCCGGATGATGCGGAAAGGGCGCCACCTTTCGCAGCGCGGTATCGATGTATGGGAGCAGGATCTTCATCGTATCGAGCATGGCGTCATCGAATTTCGCACCGGAACTGAAAATGACGTAAATGCAGTCATCGCGCCCACGCCTGTCAGTGATGCCATGGAGGATAGAGGAACGCATGCCCTGCAATGCTCTTCCAAGATGGCATTTCAGGTCGCTATCGAGGTGCAAGGTGCCGGATTCGGCATCGAAAGGGCAGGGGATCCTGCCCTGCTCGACCCAATGGCGGTAGAGCATCTGCAGCCACGGCGACAGATCGTCCGGGGCGGCGTGCGCGGTTCTGACTTCCGGCATCGGAGAGACGATATCGTGCCGGATGGAGCCGGAGGCGAAATCTCCCCACGCGGCAAGCATGATCTCGTGAGGGAGATAATGCTGCATTTCGCCTTGCAGCCACCTCAGCAGGTCGATATGGCGCCGTACGTCAACGCCTTCCTGGATGATGCGGAAATAGGACTGCAAGTGGTCAGTTGAACGAGAGGAAAGGAATGCCATATCTGCCCAATACCTTTAATAGAGGGGGTTGTTGAGGTTGCCATGCAGGCTATCATGGAAGACAGCTTCCATATTTATTGATTCCTCATATCCATATGACTGGATCGGGATTGGATCGGTCGGCAAGGGGAGCGCCCGGTCCGGCTGGCGTCGGAACTTTCCCGAGCCGCACCATCGAGTATAGGGGAACGAAATGTCAGCCCTATTACGTTGCGATAGTGCGAAAGTATCAACATAATGGCCTTTTCCCGGACGTCACTGGCCAGATTGAGGAGCTTTTCTCTTCTTTCACAACCGAATCTTCTCAATTCAAGTTCCACTTGCTTTCTGAAATGCCTTAAGTATAATGAGAATCATTATTGATTGTAGCAGAAAAACGGCTGTTGTCCAGCACAGTAAGCGCAATCGAGTTTCTTATCCGTTACCGCCGGGTGCTCCTTCCCTGCGGTCTTCAGCCAGCCAGCCCATCCTCGG
>CAZYYR010000279.1:0-3078 GCA_964651465.1 uncultured Nitrosospira sp. | reverse complement strand
TAAAATTCCGCAGCTTCCCCCAGCGGACTGCACCGGGTTTGCTGCCTGGTGGAGGGGGGCCGTTGCCGAATGCCTGGGTGCAGACCGTGGTCACCGGATGGTGGCTAGCATAGCGATGCAGTCATCGGGCAGGCCCCTGAAGCAGGAGATGCAACCCGTCATTCCACCGAAAATAACCAGGCAAGGCAAAGCCATATGGTGAGCGATTCTGCAAACGTTTATCGACTTGCAGTCTCCAGTCTTGCAATGCATTCTCGAGGAATCGACAGGGTGACCGAATCGAGAAGCTCATCGAGCTGCTCCCGGCTTGTCGCGCTGACGATGGGTGCGGTAATGGCGGGACGTGACAGCAGCCAGGCCAGGGCGACCTGGGAGGGCCGTGCGGAAAGCTCCTCGGATACTGCCATTAGCCCTTCCAGTACCCGCTGGCCACGCTCATCGAAGTAGCCTTTCAGGAAATCGGCACGCGCGCTGCGTTCCACATCTTCGACGCGCCGGTACTTGCCAGTCAGAAAGCCGCTGGCCAGGGCAAAGTAACAGACTACCCCGAGCTCGTGCTCGGCAGCGACATCCGCCAGTTCCGCCTCGAAGTCATGACGGTCATAGAGGTTGTAGAGGGGCTGCATGACTTCGTAGCGGGGCTGCCCTTTTGCCTTTGAGATCGCCAGGGCCTGGCGCAAGCGCCCCGCCGGGTAATTTGATGCCCCGATGGCGCGCACCTTGCCGCTCTCGACGATCCGCGCGAAGCCCGCGAGGGTCTCCTCCAGCGGGGTGTCCTGGTCGTCGATATGCGCGAAATAGACATCCAGATAGTCGGTGCGCAGGCGCCTGAGCGTATCCTCGATTGCCGCCTCGATATTGGCAGCCGAAAGTCCCGGGCGGCCTTCCAGCATACCCACCTTGCTCATCAGTATGATGTCGTCACGCCGGCCACGGCGCGCCAGCCACTGCCCCAGCACCGCTTCCGATTCGCCGCCGGTATGACCGGGCGCCCAGGCCGAGTAGACATCCGCGGTATCGATGGTGTTGAAGCCACGCGCGACAAAATGATCCAGCAGTTCAAAGGAGCGGGGCGGATCGGCAGTCCACCCCAGCACATTGCCACCGAAAACGACAGGAGCGATCTCGATCCCGGACCGACCGAGTACCCGCATCTGCTCGTTCATTCTATGCTGATCTGTCATCATTTCCTCCATCGTGGGCCGGTTTCCCGGGATGATGAGTGCAAAGCTCATGTTGAACAGGTCATGCCTGCCAAGGTTGTCGGCCTATGATTCCGGCAAATAAGGGAGCAGAGTCAACTATAGCATCGAGCCAGGGGTAAACGGGCGATCGCGGCCAGCGAATAGATGGGTGCGGGGGGAAAAAGGCCCGGCACGGACCAGGGGGCGCGATTCATTTCTCTGCCATTCTGCCACTTGCGCCGGCTCAGCCTAAGCGCTACGTTACTTGCCTGTAAAATTGGCTGCGATGAAGTTGCCCGTCAGCGTAAAGAACATATAAAGCGTTTCTTGCGCTTTATCTCTTGCATTGGGATTTCTGAAGGTCACCAGCCACTCCTTGCCCTTCTTTCCTTCCACCTGTTCGAGTCTGTCCTGCTGGATCGAGTCCCAGGACGAATCGATTTTGGCTTTTTCTATCAGTATCTCTTTACGCTCCCAAGCGCAGCGGGACACAGTGTCTGGTTCTGCCGGCTTGCTTCCGTGGAAGTGACAGCTGCCGGCCGGGTCGGCCGATACTCCGCTCGAGAGGCTCAGGCTGGAAGCCGCGATAATCGTCATGATCAGGAATTTCTTCATTGCATTTCTCCTCGTGAAATTAAAGGTTGTCATGGCCTGTATCGAGGCTCTCCAGAATGTCCATATCTTCATGGGCATGCTGGTGCTCTCCAGCCGGGAAGCGGAAGCCGTCCGGGTCGATGTCGTGGTGGTAGCTGTGCAGCTGCATGAGCAGGAGAAGTCCTCCAGCATAAATCAGTGCCTGGTTTGATGCGAAGCTGAAGCGCTTGAAGGAGGGCCTGTGCCGCCAGAGCGACAGCAACGCGACCATACCCGCCAGGGCCACGATTTGCCCGATTTCAACTCCAAGGTTAAAGCTCAATATGCGCAGAAGAATGCCCGCATGATCGTTTCCCAGCGGCAGCTGCTGCAACCGGGTGGATAGTCCGAATCCGTGAAGCAGGCCAAACAGAAACACGGCTGCGAGCAGATTGGGTGACCTGGAATCGAAGTATTTCTGAAACCCACCGTTGTTGTCAAAACCCTTGTACATGACGCTAACGGCGATAAGCGCATCGATCAGATAGTAATTCCAGGTGATCTTGAAGAAGGTGGCAAAAATCAGGGTAATGCAGTGTCCGAGTGTGAATACGGTTACAAACTTGGCTACATCCCTGAAACTCGTAAGGAAGAAGATGACTCCGAATAAGAATAACAGGTGGTCGTATCCGGTGAGCATGTGCGTTGCGCCAAGCTCGATATACTGGAGGTTGCCCCCTTCGAGCATGCGCTGCTTGTCTTCCTCGGAAATGCCGTGGGCTGCTGCAGTCAATGGAAGCAGCAGGAATGGAAGTTTGAAGACGCTGCCAGCAAAAAAGCGAACCATTTTGAATGTCTCTAATATTTCTTCGGCGCATCCGCTATTTTGTTCTGAAGCCCAAGTTCCTTGAGCATTGCGCCTTTGGTCGAATGCGGTTCAGCCAGCGTCAGCGACAGGAAATTTATCACATTTTCCTATCATGCCGCTCCTCCCGTTCAGCCACCGGGGCTAGCGATGCGGACGTCTCTTCACGAGAAAATCGCCACCTGCGGCACGTCGTCATCACCGATTGTGCCGCGGAACATGGCGCTGGTGTTGAAGCGCATGGCGTGATTGCCCTGTGCGTCCAGCACGATCAGGCCGCCATCGCCACCGAGGGCAGTGATTTCCGCCAGCGCGCTGTCCGCCGCCTTGGCAATCGGAATGTGCTGCAGTCGGCTGACAGGTAGGTGCTCGTGCCCACTAGGAAGACGAACACCGGAGCACACAGGTGCGTGACCCAGCGCGTCAGGAAAATGGCAGGCGTCGTGCGTGTGAGGT
>CAZYYR010000278.1:1926-3079 GCA_964651465.1 uncultured Nitrosospira sp. | reverse complement strand
CTCACCGTCCTGGCCTGTATAATTACCGCGACGCCGGGCACGGTCTGGGCGGGCCTCTCTCCGGAAGGCGATGCCCTCACCATCCACGTGCTGGACCTTCAGGATGAGGAAACCTGGGTCCACATTATCAAGTACCGCTACGAACATCCGCTGATGGAGATATTCGAATGAACCTCCTGCCTTGGGCGATCACCTTTGCCCTGATCGCGTTTGGACTCGCCATGACCTGCGCCGCAATGCGCCTCCTGCGCGGCCCCGCCGCGGAGGATCGCGTGCTGGCGCTCGATACGCTCTATGTCAACGCCATGCTGTCGGTGCTGACGCTGGGCATCCAGTTCGGATCCAGATCCTATTTCGATATCGCCCTGCTGATCGCCCTGTTCGGTTTCGTCGGTTCCGCGGCAATGGCGAAGTTCCTGCTGCGCGGAGAAGTGATCGAGCCATGACCGCTTCCGAACTGCCCTTGTGGGCCGATATCGTGGCCTCGCTGCTGCTGGTGGTGGCGGGCCTGCTGGCCCTGATAGGCTCGTTCGGTCTGCTGAGGCTGCCGAAATTCTTCATGCGGCTGCACGGTCCGACCCTGGGAAATACGTTCGGCCTCGGGTGCGTCTTGCTGGCGTCGATACTGACGGCTTCCCTTTACGCGCAGCGGTTCGTCTTCCAGGAGGTGCTGATCACGCTCTTTATCGTGGCGACCTCGCCCGTGACAGCCATATTGCTCATGCGTGCCGGTGTGTTCCGCCGCCGGACGGACGAACGGAAAAACTGAGCTGCGGGGAAGGATTCCGGACGCAGGCGATAAGGGAAGATAGCGGAGGATCGGCCGGCAGTGGATCGGTGGACGGGAATCGGCCCGGCGGCATGGCGTCAATGACGCAGCCAGTACGTTACCCCGCCGAAATCGACGGGGCTGAATGCAGGCTTTTCCCGGTCGGGCGATTCCAGTGTATTTTTATATTCCTCCAGGTAACTGTCGCGCACCAGGTCGGCGCCGGAATCGTAGGTCGAAGCGGAGGCGACGGCGTCGATATTCCTTCGGAATGCATGGAGTGCAGCAAGCTCCTTCGACGACCCTTCCGAAAACCGGTAATTCAGCGCCTGCCTGAGCCAGTTGATACGGGTAAGCAAGGCTGTGGAATGGATGACATCGTCG
>CAZYYR010000278.1:0-1826 GCA_964651465.1 uncultured Nitrosospira sp. | reverse complement strand
CTCGGGTAACGGTGGGTACGAGCGAGCCTTCGGCGCCAAAAGCCGGCGAAATCACGGTCAGGATCCATGCCAGTTCGCTGAATTATCACGACTACGCCGTCGTGAGCGGAATGTGGGGGCCGACGGTGCCGCGCGTTCCCATGTCGGATGGCGCGGGCGAGGTCATTGCCGTGGGTGAGGGTGTAACCGAGTTTTCGGTCGGCGATCATGTGGTCAGTACCTTTTTCCCGGTCTGGCTGGACGGCGAGCCTCCGGTGGACGACATGGCGGCCGTCCCGGGCGATGGGGTCGACGGCTATGCCCGGGAGCAGGCGACCATGCCCGCCACTGCCTTTACGCATGCGCCGAAGGGGTACAGCTTTGCCGAGGCGGCTACCCTCACCTGCGCCGGATTGACGGCCTGGCGGGCATTGATGGTGGAGGGCGCGCTCAAGCCGGGCGAGACGGTGCTGGTGCAGGGAACGGGCGGCGTTTCGATTTTTGCCCTGCAATTCGCCAGAATGGCGGGCGCGACAGTCATCGCCACCTCGTCCAGCGATGAGAAGCTTGCCCGACTGGAGGCGCTGGGTGCAAGCCACGTCATCAATTACCGGAAGGACGAAAACTGGGGCAGCACCGTGCGCCGCCTGACCGGCGGATGCGGCGTCGATCACGTCGTCGACGTGGGCGGTTCGTCCACCCTGGCGCAGTCTCTGGTGGCAGCACGAATCGGTGGGCATGTCGCCGTGGTCGGCATTCTGTCGGGCATGACGGGTACGCTGCCTCTGCTTTCCCTGCTGACGCGGCAACTGCGTCTCAAGGGCCTGGTGGTGGGCAGCCGCCGTCATCAGGTGGAAATGATACGGGCGATCGATACAGCGGGATTGCGGCCGGTAATCGACCGGCATTTTCCCCTGGAAGAGATCGTCGATGCGTTTCGCTACCAGGAATCCGGCCGCCACTTAGGCAAGATATGCCTCGATATCTGAGCCATCCTGTTCGTCGGGGAAGGAGAACGGAAGCGGATTTTTTCGTTCAGATTCCGGCGGACGAAAGTCAGGACAAGGTGATCGGGGAACGGGGAAAGGAAAACAGGGAATCCGGCCGTGGCAAGGTCAGGGTTTGCGGTCAGGCCTGATGATCATTCTGAGGGACTGGTCCTTCGTGAAAAACGCGACTGCCCAGTTGGTCATCGTCATGAACCGGTTTCGATACGTGATCAGTGAGAAGAGGTGGACAAACAGCCAGGTCACCCAGGCGATGAATCCGTCGAAGTGTATGGCGGGCCTGGCGAGGTCGGCTACCGCCTTGTTGCGCCCGATGATTGCAAGCGAGCCTTCATCTTCATAGATGAAGGGTGTCAGCGTCTGGCCGCGTGCAGCAGCAACAAGATTGTTCGCCAGGTTCCTGCCCTGCTGCAGCGCAACCTGCGCCACCTGGGGATGCCCCTGGGGGAAATTCCGGTCGGAAGTCAGGAGGCAGGTATCGCCGATGGCATAGATGTTCACGGTTCCGGTCACCTTGCTGTATTCATCCACCAGAAGGCGGTTGCCCGGTCCATGGCTCGACGGCGGCATCCCGTCGAAAACCCTGGCCGTTACTCCTGCGGTCCAGAGCAGCGTACGGGCCGCTATGGCGTCGCCATCGGCAAAAATGACCGTATCGTCGACGAAGTCCTTCACGCGTTTGTTCAGCCGTACCTCCACGCCCATCTTCACCAGCTTTTCATGGACATACTGCTGGGACCTTGCGCTCATCGATGCCAGAAGCGTGGGTGAGCCGTCCACCAGGCAAATCCGCACTTTCTGCCTGGCCAGTTCGGGGTAATCCTTCTCCAGGATCGTTTC
>CAZYYR010000277.1:0-3090 GCA_964651465.1 uncultured Nitrosospira sp. | reverse complement strand
GGCAGCTACGAAGCGCACATCTCATTGGATCAGGCAATCGATTCGCTTGTTGAAATCACCGATCGCCTTGTGGAGACCACTTTTGCGCTGGAAGGAACATTGAATATTGTCGTTCCGGAAACTGTACGGCCGAAAGACTACATCAAACACATAGAGGATTTTTATAAATCATGTCGAAGAAGTAAGAGAACAATCATTTCCTGAGTCTTTTTCGCAATCCATTATCGATGATGTGCAGGAAGCGATTCAACAATTGCTATTTTGCTTGAAACGATTGGAATAAGCTTTTTATCGCGCTTAAATTTCCTCCTATCCGTGGAAGGTATGGATTAAATGCCCGGTGCATGGGCATCTCACCCCTTGCTCATATTCAGCGCCGAGGATCGTCTTGGGGGTGATCCAGGGTGGTAAGCGGGAGCAGACGCCCACCATCGATGGTTATTTCCCGAAGATGAAGCAGGTCTCTCCCCAGTTCCGGGTAGTCCTGGACTTGACGCTCAACCCTGCCTCCTCCATCAATGCGATGGCCTGCTCCTGCTCCTCTACGGTACCCAGTTCGACGATGACCGACTTCAGGGCCGGATTCCTCAAGACATCGTGCGCGCCGCGAATGATAGGAATTTCGATGCCGTCGACATCGATCTTGATATAGTTCGGATAAGGGAAACCCCATTTCCCGCACAGTTCGTCCAGCGTCGTTCCAAACATGCCCTGGATATGACTTGCCGGCTTCTTCATGAGCCTCAGGTCTTCACTGCCGAACTGCGACCGGTTACCTCCGCCGATGAATTTGGGAATATACAGGCTGGAAAACCCAGCCTCTCCGGATACCGCCACGCAATACGACGTGATGTTTTTTTCCAGCCTGTTGAGATGAATGTTCCGGTTCAATAAATAGTAATTGATGCACTGGGGCTCGAACGCGTACACCCGGATATCGCTTCCGTACTTTTTTGCCGGGTAGAGGGAATACTGGCCGATATTGGCGCCCAGATCGAAAAGGCATGCTCCCGGCTCGAAACTATCCAGCCAGTCCAGCGTATCGGGCTCCTTGATGGAATATGTTTTGGCTCGCTGCAGGGTCCGGAAATTATCCACCGCAATACGTAGCGATTGTCCCCTGACATTGACCCCAGCATAACCGCCCTTCAGTCCATAGAGCGAAACGGCCAATCCGGACAGGATATTCGTGAAAAATGAGGACATGTGCCAGCCCGATGTTATTCATGGGGAAAATTGCGAGTACGAGAGAATATCCGGTTTACTGCCGTTATCTCAACTATTTTTACGGCTGTCTGCCCCATTTGGGTACGCACCCGCAAACCCGTGACCAATCCGCGGATGTGCCGGATGCGCTTCGTCCCGCCGGATTGTCGATGAAGAAAGAAGACGAGGCTGTATCTACCGATTCTGCAAAAGCCAGTCATCGAGCGCGTTTGCACTGTAGCAAGACCCGCTGGCCACGAGCACGGATGAAAACTCTTCCATGCTCACGCCCCGCCTGGTTAGCACGCTTTTTTTGACAAATGGGAACTTGAACTCGGTAATGAGCTGGCGCCACAGGTGGAAGGTGGGCTCGACCCATTTTATTGGTCTTTGACGATAGTCCACCCTCGCAAGAATCGCTTCCAGATCATACAGCGCCGAAAGTTGGAAACGGCGACCTAGAAGCCGGGAAAAGCCGACCTCGTATCTACGGATGACCGCGGTCTTGGGTTCCAGGACGGACACTTCCTGGAAGAATCTGTGAAATGCTTCGGAGGATATGACCCGTTTCTTGCAGTAGAGAAAATAGGATTGCAGATGGGGATGAATATGGAATGAATCCGTCATTCCGACGATGTCCGCCTCGCAGCCTTCCAGCCTTGCGATCAAGTCATTGTAATCGAACAGCGGACCGATGACGCTATCATTGGCAAGCAGGAGCGCCGCATGCGCCCCATACTGGGCGTATTCTTCCAGCCCTGTTTTCCACCCGTAGAAATCGTATCCCCTGTTTTCCCGATTGACGATCCTGATGCAGCAGGCCGACAGTTTTTCCAGATCGGCATCTGAAATGGCGTCGCTGGAACTGATGAATACGATATCGAATCCCGCCAGCACGAGCCAATCGAGAAAATAGTATACGTTCTCCCGGACGATATTCCCTTCGTCATAGCTGCAAAAAAGGCACAGCGGACGGGTAGGGTTCGCCGTCAGCCCCTCCCTCGACAGCCTGACCCGTGGCTGCTCTCCTGCCCCCGCGCGTGACAGCCAGTGAATGGATAAGTCATGGGCATATTTCACGTCCTTGACGATCGTCTTCACCGGCCATTTCAGCGGCCACCCTGCTGCCAGCTTTGCCTGCTCCTTTCTCGATATTTTCATGACGGAGCCGGTGGCAAATCGCGGTGCATCGGAGAAATAGCATTATCCGGTCCTGCCCCCTTTCCCCACGCACCAGGCTCATTCTCTGTGGATCCGCAGACCCACAGGCTGTGCAAACAGGCCGTCTTTTTCTTTTCCCGCTTTCCCCGCTCACAGGCCGGCTTCATGATGGACCAGACCAAAAATGGCAGCTCGAGCACTATCGCTTCTGGTAAAGACCGATCAGCTCGGCCTGGGCGATCACATGGCCTTTCATGGCTTGCTCCAGCTTTGCTTTGGTGGGCTGCGCCAGATCGGGCAATACGGTATCCAGCGCATAGAGCTTGTGAAAATATCGATGCCGCCCTATCGGGGGACAAGGTCCGCCATAGCCGGTGCGCTGCCAGTCGTTGAGTCCTTCCCGCGTACCCGGCGGCAAACCTCCCGGGTCGACATCCTCGGGCAGGCCGCCGGCAGTGGCGGGAATGTTGTATAGCACCCAGTGGACCCACGTCCGCTGGGGAGCAGCAGGATCAGGCGCATCGGGATCATCCATGATCAGTACGAGGCTTTTCGCTTCTTCGGGCACATCCGTCCACAAAAGCTCCGGCGAAGTATCATGCCCTTCGCAGGTATGGCGGGAAGGAATCAATCCTTCATGAGGAAAAGATGAAGATGTGATGGTCATGGACATGACAGATTTCTCCTTGTTTTCACTTTTTGCCTCCTGACTTGCGCCTGGCG
>CAZYYR010000276.1:0-3094 GCA_964651465.1 uncultured Nitrosospira sp. | reverse complement strand
GGGCATGGCAGACATCTCATCATGCTCGATGCGCTTCATGGAAAGGCGCAGTATGGCGATGCCTATGGCTGGCGGGAAAGTCTAAAAGGATTGGAAAGGGACTGGTTCGCACCGTTGCGGGAATTATCCCGGCAAAAATGCTTCGGCCGGATAATGCTCACGGCGCTGGGCGAATCCACGAGCAAGGATTTTGCTGCAAGAAGCAGCGACCTGGGAAAATTCTGGCGCAGGCCAAAACCTCTCTCCACCTATACTGGCTGAGCATCACGTAGAAAATCTGCTTTATGCCCTTTTGGGAAACCGGAAAGCAATCGGATCATGTATGATTGACCAGCCCTTCCACTAAGCATATAAGTCGACTGTCACTTTACCAATCTATATGATTATCATTCTTGTCATTTGACTGAATTTCTGTTTCAGTAGCATACGGGATGGCTCGATTATCCTGGGATTTCCGCCCCTGAATACTGAATATGAGTGAAATGACCCGATCAGTGCAGGGCTGTAACGAGATTGCATTAAAGCAGATATATCATGAGAGGAGAAATCATGAGCAATTTGACCCTGTTCGAATCATTGCTGACCTGCAATACGGTAGAAGAACTGCACGCCAGTGCGACAGCCATCGCCCGCAAGCTGGGTTTCGAGCATTTTCTGTATGGCGTTCAGGTCAATACCTCACTGACCCGCCCGTATCGCTTCATCCTCAGCTGCTATCCGGAAGAATGGCGCAAGCACTACGACAATGAAGGATACGCCAATATCGATCCGACTGTATCGCATTGCGTCAAGAATTCCATTCCCATCATCTGGAGGAACGAGGTCTTCAAGGGGCGCAAGGAAGCTCGCGTAAGAAGCGAGGCAAGGGATTGCGGCCTGGTGAGCGGCGCCAGCTTTCCTGTTCATGGGGCGCGAGGCGAAGCCGCCATGCTGAGCCTCGCTACCGCGCGAACCTCTCGCGAAGCGCAGAAAGATCTCCTCGGAACGATGGGAAGAGCGCAGCTGCTGAGCTGCTACCTGCATGAGGCCGTGCAGCGCATTGTCCTCAGCAAGGGCCCTATCGCCTTGAAGGCGGTCAACCTGACCCAGCGGGAAAGGGAGTGCCTGCTATGGGCAGCCGAGGGCAAGACGGGGTGGGAAATAGCCAATATCGTCAATATCTCGGAGCGCACCGTGACTTTTCACCTACAGAACGCCGCGCAGAAAATGGGGGTGGTCAACCGGCAGCAGGCCATCTCGCGCGCCCTGTCCATGGGACTCATCGAGCCTCGCACTATCATCTGAGACGGAAGTTCCAGAAAACTCCAGGGTAAAATCCGCGGAAAGCCATCCCCTCGATCCGCGATCCGCGATCCGGGATGCAGTAATTCACCGACTCAAACGTCGGATGACCCCTCGCCATTGCATGCTACAGGCATGACCAACTCCGCCATTACGGGCGCATGATCGGAAGGACGTTCGAACTTGCGGGTAGTCCTGTCTATGACACAGGCACTGCATGTTTTCGCAAGCTCGCTGCTCAGCAGAATATGGTCTATGCGCAATCCCATGTTGCGACGGAAAGCCATCATCCGATAATCCCACCAGCTGAATGATTTTTCCGGCTGCTCGAATAACCGGAAGCTATCCACGAGGCCGAGGCCGAGGCCGAGCATATCCCTGAAGGCATCGCGTTCCGGCGCACTGAAAAGAACCTGCCCTTCCCACAATTTCGGATCATGCACATCGCGGTCTTCCGGAGCAATATTGAAGTCGCCCAGCAAAGCTAGTTTCGGATGCCTGCCGAGCATGTCCTGTATCCACTCCCTGAACGCAGCCAGCCATTTCAGCTTGTACTGATACTTGTCCGATGTGATGTGCTCGCCATTGGGCACGTAGATGCAAATCACCCGTACGTCCCCGTAAACCGCTCCCACGACTCTTCTCTGCGGATCGTCCAGACCTGGTATGTCCCTGACGATTTCACCACCGGCCTGCTTGCTGAGCAAGGCGACGCCGTTATAGGTTTTTTGGCCTGAATAGATAGCCTGGTATCCTGCAGCTGCGATTTCGTCGACCGGAAAATTCTCGTCTGCCAGCTTCGTTTCCTGGAGACACAATACATCCGGCTGATTCAACGCCAGCCAGTCGAGAACCTGGGGAAGGCGAACCTTAAGGGAATTTACGTTCCATGTGGCGATTTTCATGCCCTATTCTATCAAACTTGGCTTGAACGCACGCCCTGCCTACTTGGAGCACCATGTAGCACGGCGGAAATCCGAAACAGTCATCATTTTATGTTGTGCTATCATGCGGAGACCGACGCATGACTGATGTCAGGCGCCTCACCGAACTGTCCCTTCATGAAAGGCTGCAATCATGGATAACCCGCATGACTCTGAATTTGGGGTAGCCGACTGGCAACGGCTGTTGCGTTCCATCGGCGAGGATCCGGACCGTCAGGGACTGCGGGAGACCCCAGGTCGTGTCACGCGTGCCTGGGCGCACTGGACGCGTGGATATAAGCAGGATCCGTCGACCATACTCAAGACCTTTGCCGATGGTGGCGAAAGCTACGATGAACTGATCGTGGTCAGGCAGATACCGGTATATTCCCACTGCGAGCACCATCTCGCGCCCTTTTTCGGCCATGCGACAGTCGGGTATCTTCCGAGCGGCCACATCGTGGGTTTGTCCAAACTGACACGGCTCGTCAATTGCTTTGCGGCACGTCTGCAGGTGCAGGAGCGCCTCACGCAACAGATTGCACAGTCTTTGCTCGAACATCTGGAACCCAAGGCGGTCGGCGTGATCGTCCGCTGCCGCCACATGTGTATGGAATCACGCGGAATCGCCGTGGCCGGGGAGGAAACGGTGACTTCGGCGATGCTCGGCGACCTCAAGACAAACGCCGCTCAGCGGATGGAATTCCTGGCACTGGCCGAAGACAGCCGCAACTGACACCGGACCCGCATCTCTGCCGGACGTGCCCGCTCATGCCCGCAAACAGAAGGGCCGCAATTCGTCTGGCGCCAGGAGGTCATACAGGACCAGCGGGGCCATACAGGGTTACGAGACCGCGAGGGGCGTTCATCCGGCCTCCTGACGAGAAGAT
>CAZYYR010000275.1:0-3098 GCA_964651465.1 uncultured Nitrosospira sp. | reverse complement strand
GCTACGAGGCTCGGGTGAAGCTGAATGATCTGCCCCGCCACTTCAGGAACGAGATCGATCTCGGTGCGGGGTATGACCACCCCTTGAGAATGGATATTCAGTTTGATGGTTTGCGGCGCGACCTCGATTACCTGCACCACGGGAATTTCACTCTCGGCCGACTCCGGTTCTGGTTGCGATGCGGGCCGATAGGTGGCGATGGCCCAGGAAACGCTTCCGCCGACTAGCACCACCAGGACCGGAATCATGATTTTCAGTATGCCCTTGCTTGCCACGTTTCCCGCTGTACCCCCTTTTTTCAAATGCTGCCTCCCAGGGCCAGGTAAAGATTGACCCGGTTGCTGAGAAGCTGGCGCCTGACGGACAAATGGGCGCTCTGTGCAATCAGCGTGCTGCGATAGCTGTCCAGCAGGGTCAGGATCTCGATGTGCCCGTGCTGATAGGAATAGACGGCCAGCTTGCGGCTCGCTTCGGTTTGTTCGACCGCTTTTCTCAAGGCTTCTTCCTCTTTCCGCAGCCATTCGTCCGCTGCAAGTACCTGTTCCACCTCGCGGAATGCATTGAGTGCCGTATCCTTGTATATATTGAGCGCCTCCTCGGTTTGGGCTTTGTTGAGATGGATCTCGCCCTGAATCCGTCCTCCCGTGAATATCGGCTGGGCCAGACCGATGAGCACGTTCCACGCGAGAGACCGGGGGTCGACCAGATCGGTCAATGCGCCGCTCCGAAGTCCTCCCGCCGCGGTCAGCGCAACGCGCGGCAACAATAATTTCCTTGTGCTTTCCAGGCGAGAATCCGCGGCCCGCAGACGATCAAAAGCAGCGACGAGGTCCGGTCGCCTCTCCAGCAATTCGGAGGGGAGCCCGGCAGGCATGCTGACGGGCGGCTCCGGCAGGGTCGATGCTTCCGTCACCTTACCTGCCGGATAACGCCCCAGCAGTACTTCCAGCCGGCGGGTGACAATCTGAACCTGATTTTGCGACTGGGTAAGCTCTGCCTCGGCATTGGCAAGATCCGTGAGGGCGAGGCGTACGTCGAGCGCTTTCGTCAACCCCTTGATAAAGCGTCCCCGCACCAGATCCACGATCACCCGGCGATCCTTTACCGATTGTTCTGCTACAGCGGATTGCAGTCTTGCTTCGGCCAGCTCGAAATAGCTTTGCGCCACACGCGCTGCCAGCGAAAGGCGCGCACCGTGATAATCCGCTGCGGTGGCGTCCGCTTCTCTCATTGCCGCCTGCCGGAAATCGTTTATGCGCCCCCAGACATCCAGTTCCCAGCTCAGGCTGAACAGTCCCTCAAATACACTGAACCGCGCGGAGCCAAATCCCGCCTCGCGGATTTGGGCATACTGGTAGGCGGGAGTCAGGAACAACTGGGGCCACCGCGCTGCTCCGTCTATGCGAGCCTGGGCCACCGCCGCCTTTACGCGTGCCGCCACCGCCTTCAGTTCGTAATTCTCCGTCAGTGCATTGTGTACCAATGCGCTCAGGTTGGGATCGCCGAATGTTTCCACCCAGTGCTCGGGTACAGGCCGAGGATGCTCGTCGCCCGCACGCCACCCATCCGGTATTCCCGCGCCGGTATCTCCCCGATCCCGTCCGGGTGTCGTTGCGCAACCGGCAATCATGGCAAGGGAGACCGAAACCAATATTACAGCGAATCTCTTCAGGGTTTGCATTTCTTTAGAAAAGATCGCGAAGGAACAGGTAGGTTCTGCACGATCTGAAATTTGCATATTGTAAAATAAAAATTCCTATATGATAATAAGAATAGTTCTCGTTAATATTATGATTAATCTTTATTCGGGGGAGGCACAGATGATTGTAGAAAAGCCGGTTGATTTGAGCGAGGTTTTCATGGCGCACCGATCGCAGTTGCGGTGGGCCGCCTTGAAAATTCTCGGTAATCCAGAGCGTGCCGAAGATGTGGTGCAGGACACCTATCTGAAAGTTTCCCAAGCTGCCGCCGTATTGGACGTCAAACAGCCCCTTGCGTATCTGTTCCAGATGGTCCGCAACCTCGCCATCGACCACCACCGTCGCATGTCGCTGGAAATGAACCTCTTTGAAGGCGAGGATGACGGGTTGCACGTGCCGTCCAATACGGGAATGCCCGAGGCCACCCTGATAGGTCGCCAGCACCTGAAACTGGTGGTGAAGGCCATATCCGAACTGCCCGAACGGACACGGCGGGCCTTTGAACTCCATCGCCTCGAAGGCCAGACACATCGCGCCATCGCCGAAGAACTGGATATTTCCACCTCTCTTGTCAACATTCTTATTCACCAGGCAATCGATCATTGCCGCTCGGTCCTTCGATCTGCGTAATCCGAGTAATTCCGCCGATATTCCTTTTTCACTCAATACCGATTGCCGGACTCAGCGGAACTGAACTCCGGAGGAATCGAGTCGATTTCCTGTCGAGACTCGATCTGAATGGCGGACAGATGGAACTCGCGGGGGACGTGCAGTATGACGACAAGCAGGGCACGTGACAGCCGGATGGTGATTCGTCGAATGCTGCTGATCGAAAAAAAACCAGTTGGGTGGCCGGAAAGTATTCCGTTTTCCACTCAGCCATCTGGCATCTTCACGCTTCCGGCTGTCATCGACCTCGTTCCGCCGTCCCGTATGTATCAGTATGTATCAAATGGATAACGAAACAGAATCCGGATTATTTATACGAAGACATCCCGGTAAAGCTCGATGTTCCCGGAAAGACGCATCATTCGATACGATTTCGTGGAAGTGTCCCGGCCGGGCTGCAGAAAGCAGGCACTGCCGTTCGTGAAAACCGGCAAGCTGTAAAGTACAGGCAGGTCTCATCCGAAGATGTTTTCCCCGTCCTGCCCACAGTTTCATCAGGTTTCTCTTTCCACCGCTCCCCTGGAGTGAAGCTCCTGGCGAGGCCCTTCCTGTCATTCAGTGAGCCAATCGTAAACTCCAGGTATCCCCCAGGGAGAAAAGGAGCGATTTGATGCAATGGCATGCCGGATAACCGGGGTCATCCGAGGCTGTTCCGCCAATGCCGCTGAACCCTATGTCGGCCCTATGTCGGTTACCGAACAGAGCTCATCAATAGACGTGCCTATCATC
>CAZYYR010000274.1:179-3124 GCA_964651465.1 uncultured Nitrosospira sp. | reverse complement strand
TTTTCGGCGACTTCGTAACAGAAGCTTTCCTCCCCAACGTCGCCGGCCAGCAGGAGGCACTTTCGGCCGCACTGCTCGACTTCCTCCTTAGTGCGTCTGGCATCTTCGTGTTCATTCAGGTAGACCGCGACGATATCGGCTCCTTCTTTCGCGAAGGCGACTGCCACGGCACGCCCGATCCCGCTATCGCCCCCGGTGATGATCGCAACTTTCGAGTCCAGTTTGCCACTGCCCCGATATTCCTCCATGGTCGAGTCCGGCTGGGGCTCCATTTCCGTCTCCAGGCCCGGTTGCCGGGACTGGTGCTGCCCGGGAATCTCTTTTTCTTTCGCGCTATCGTTGTCTGTCGTCATCTCGCTCTCCGCTGATGCAACGTGAATACTGCCCGTTGCAGTGAGTCCATCGATCCTTGATGCATGCAAGGCCGGATACGGGGTAGGATTACGGGTTCAGGGGTTCAGAATCACTTCGAATGTTTGCCTGAACCGGATTTCTTTCCTCCGCCGGACAGCTTGTTTTCCGTTGCCCAGGCGCGGCGCTCTGCTTCCTTTTTGGGAACGCCGCGCTTTTCGTACCCTTCTTCGATGTGCGCGGCTTGCCGTTTTTGCTTATCCGTGTAGGATGACTTGTCACCTTGTGGCATCACAGCCTCCTGTAATATGAATGATCGGAGCCCCGGGGCGAATGATTCAGCTCGGGAAATCCGATTTTCCCCCTGCCCGTATTCCGGCTCCGTTCGCTCGAACACATATCCCGTATCAAATCGACGTCACTCTTTCCGGGGTTTCGTCTCCGGGTCTTTCAGCGGCGCGGAATTTTTTTCCGGGAGCTTTTTGCCGGTTTTGACTGCTTCGATCAAAGTCTTGCAATCGTTGTCTTCACCCAGACCGATGTCGATGAGCGGAATAAGGGCAGCAAGAGGCGTGGCGAATACGCCGAGGACGACTGCTGCGCCAACACGTGCGGCAAGGATTTTGTCGGGGTAGACCGTCGGATCCTTGAAGGTGCCGCCGATGTGGACAGGCGTGCGAAGGCTCAGGATGGTGATGTCCTTGGGCTGTGGAGACAGTTTCAGGTCGACGGTTTCCTCGGCAAGGCTCACCTGACCTTCACCCAGGATGTTGGTATCGGTTGTGTCGATGATGAAGACTTCGCTGGTCATCATTCCTTTCCTGATATCGAAACCGCTCACACCGCAGCGAATCCGGGCATTCTCGTCACCGGCAAACAGAAACCCGAGCGTCTCAGCTGCGTCCAGGCCGATCATCTCCAGCATCATGTTGCTGATCCGGCCACCCGACATGAACAGGGCGAAGCGTCCGTTAGCAGATCCCAGTAATGCGCCGACCGATTCGCCCGCACCTGTTACCTTGGCCCGGCCCCCTATCGTCCCGATGCTGTCCTTGGTGATTTCGATATCGGGAAACAGCTTTGGCAACTGGAGTTGTTTGAAATCCACCTCTGCTTCACCCGTGGGCGGTTCGCTGCGGGCGTCGATCTTCAAGCGTGTGACGATGCTACCTTCCGCGACGGAAAAGTTGACCGGATCGAGCGTCATCAGTCCATTGTCGATCTTGAGATGGGTAAACAGCTTCTCGACGGGGAGCTTCTCGTTGCGTATCGAGGCGCCGGTGAACTTCACATCCGCATCCATTGCGCGCAAGCGATCCAGGCTGAATTTCTGATCGGGCAGTACTCGATCGCGCTGGGCTGCCCTGGAAGCTTTCTTTTCCTGTTTCTCCGCGGGCGTATCCTCGGGTTGAGGTGCGCGGCGGGCGCCTACGAATCCTTGCAGATCGTTCAGATCGAGCATTTTCGATATCACGTCGGCGCGCAGCATCGGGCGGTCGCCTCCGGTATCGAAGAGTATGTCACCGCCGAGATCGCTTTTCCCCACCTGGCCGGAAAATCCCTGCATGGACCATTCATGTTCGCTGTGCAGCAGCCGTCCCGATATGTGGTAGGGGGGAGAAGGAAAGATGACCACACCCGTCAGCGGATAAAGGGTGGATAAATCTTCGCCGCGCAGATCGAGCTTGAGGTCCATGGCGGCCAGTTCGGCAAGGCCGGTGATGGTGCCGTCCACGCTGATGCGGGTCGTGCCGATTTCAGCGTTGGCCGTGATGGGGTAGGGCAACTGCTGATCCGCCAGCGACAGTACCTTGCCTCCACGGGCCTGGACCTTGAATTCAAGTCCTTTGAGTGAGCCTTCGGCTGCTGCGTCGAGCGGCATCTCGCGCGCGTCGGTTGCAGGGTCGGTAAACAGGCTGACGGTAATATCGGTCTCGCTCTTCGGATCGCGAAAGACGAGCTTGCCCTGGTCGAGCGTGAGTCTGCCGATCTGCGGCAACTCTGCTTCCTTTTCTTCCTTCTTTTTGAGATCCCAGTTGCGCTTTCCGTCGATGCTTTTTTCCAGGATAAGCTTCGGATGCGATATCGAAACTTCGGGCAGAACGATGTCTCCGAGAAGCAGGTTCCACAGGCTGATGCGGAAAGCAGTCCGTTCGACGGCAAGCATAGGCTGCTGCGTCCCCCATTCCGCATTTGCCAGCGATATTCCTTCGAGACTGATGAGCGGGTTGAATGACAGGCTGACGTCGAGATCGCCTTTGATCGTAAATTCACGGCCCGTTTTTTCGGTCACCTGACGTTCCACGTAGGGCTTGACCATGTTCCAGTCGAACCAGACTGCGAACAGTAGGACGAGCAGCAGAAACGTGGCGCTGACGATTGCCAGCATTCTCTTGGTACGAATTCTCATGGCGGGAGGGAACCCTGCGCAAGGGTCTGTTCAGGTCAGGTTTGAATCATACGCAGGCGGCCGCAGCGGTTCGGTACGTCATCGCACATTGAAATGCGGCTTCGGTCGCATGACGAGCATCAAGGCTTGGGGTGTCGGGCTTCGGGCACGGCAACCATCGTTCCGCAGGACAGCTTCCGCAATT
>CAZYYR010000274.1:0-169 GCA_964651465.1 uncultured Nitrosospira sp. | reverse complement strand
CAAGAGAATGCTGGCAATCGTCAGCATTCTCTTGGTACGAATTCTCATGGCGGGAGGGAACCCTGCGCAAGGGCCCTGTTCGGGTCAGGTTTGAATCATACGCAGGCGGCCGCGGCGGTTCGGTACGTCATCGCACATTGAAATGCGGCTTCGGTCGCATGACGAGCAT
>CAZYYR010000273.1:0-3124 GCA_964651465.1 uncultured Nitrosospira sp. | reverse complement strand
GGTCTGGTTGGACTCGAACCAACGACCAAGGGATTATGAGTCCCCTGCTCTAACCGACTGAGCTACAGACCCGGTCCAGGCAACTGGAAGCAGAACAGTGACCGAAGGCCGATCAGCCTTCGGTATCCAGAAAACTGCGCAGGCGCTCGGAGCGCGAGGGGTGGCGCAGTTTACGCAGGGCCTTGGCCTCGATCTGCCGGATGCGCTCACGGGTGACGTCGAACTGCTTGCCGACCTCCTCCAGCGTGTGATCCGTGTTCATTTCGATGCCAAAGCGCATGCGCAGTACTTTTGCTTCACGTGGCGTGAGCGAATCCAGGATGTCCTTGGTGACATCCCGCAGGCTGGCATAAACCGCTGCGTCAGCCGGCGCCATGGTGGCGGAATCCTCGATGAAATCGCCAAGATGAGAATCCTCGTCGTCCCCGATGGGGGTTTCCATCGAGATGGGCTCCTTGGAAATCTTTAGGATTTTACGTATTTTTTCTTCCGGCATTTCCATTTTCTGCGCAAGGATGGCCGGCTCCGGTTCCTGACCGGTTTCCTGCAGAATCTGGCGTGAAATACGGTTCATCTTGTTGATCGTCTCGATCATGTGCACCGGGATGCGGATCGTGCGCGCCTGGTCGGCGATCGAGCGCGTGATGGCCTGCCGGATCCACCATGTTGCGTAAGTGGAAAACTTGTATCCGCGACGGTACTCGAATTTATCCACAGCCTTCATGAGGCCGATATTGCCTTCCTGGATGAGGTCGAGGAACTGCAGGCCGCGGTTGGTGTATTTCTTGGCGATGGAAATCACCAGCCGCAGGTTGGCCTCCGTCATTTCCCGCTTTGCGCGCCGTGCCTTGGCTTCCCCGGTGGACATGCGGCGGTTGATTTCCTTGAGATCCTTCAACGGAATACCCACCAGCTTTTGCAGCTTCAGGAGATTCTGCTGCTGCTCCAGGATATCCGGGCTGTACCGCTCCAGCGCCGGACTGTAAGGCTTGTTCAATGCAACCTCGTCCATGACCCAGTTGAGGTTGCTCTCGTTACCGGGAAAGGACTTGATGAAGTGGCCACGCTGCATTCCCACCTTGGTCACGCACAGTTCCATGATCTTCCGCTCATATCCCCGCATTTCGTCGACCAGCCCGCGCTGCGTGTCGCACAGCCGTTCCACCATTTTGGCGGAGAAGCGGATTGCCATCAATTCAGCCGAAATCTGCTCCTGGATGTCCCGGTAGGCTTTATTTCCCGGCCCCCTCTTTTCCAGCACTTTCTGCATCTCGGCATAAGCATTGCGAATGACTGCGAAGCGCTCCAGCGCATCCTCCTTCAGCCTGAGCAAGTTGGCGTTTGCCGCCGCTGCCGCCACGTCTTCGTCTTCGCTGGCATCTGATCCAAGTTCCTGCTCCAGGGATTCGTCGGAGATATCTTCGCTGATGATCTCCTCGGTATCCGGATCGAGCAGGCCATCCACCACCTCGTCGATGCGCATCTCGTCCCTTGTCACCTTGTCGGCAAGCTCAAGGATGCCGGCGATGGTTGTCGGACAGGAGGAAATCGCGTGGATCATATGTTTCAATCCGTCCTCGATGCGTTTTGCGATCTCGATTTCGCTCTCGCGGGTAAGAAGTTCCACCGAACCCATTTCGCGCATGTACATGCGCACTGGATCGGTCGTACGCCCAAACTCCGAATCCACCGTGGAAAGCGCGGCCTCGGCTTCCTCAACTACGTCCTCATCAGCCACCGTTGGTGCCGTTTCCGACATCAGGAGCGTTTCCGCGTCGGGCGCCTCGTCATAAACGGAAATGCCTACATCATTGATCATGCTGATGATGTTTTCGATCTGCTCGGCGTCGAGCATGTCATCAGGCAGATGGTCGTTGATTTCGGCATAGGTCAGGTAGCCGCGCTCCTTCCCCTGTACGATCAGGTTCTTGAGACGCAGGCGTCGCGCTTCGACATCCTGCGGCGCAGATGAAGTCTTATCCGCAGCGTCTCTCGTCTGCGCAGGCTTGCTTTCCTTCCCCGCCCTGGCTTTGACTATTCTCGCGGTAATAGAACCTGGTTCCTTCGCGGCCAAAGCCGCCTTCGCGATTTCTCCGGCACGCGCGGAGCCATTGGCGCCTGCGCTGGCTGTCGCGTTATCTTCCCGTGGCTCCACGATTGCGCTTGCCGGTGCTTTTGTCGGTTCCTTTGCCTGCTCCTTCGACGGCTTCCTCATATCGTCCGCTTCCTTATTGATTGCCATTTGGATTTTGTTTTCTTGACGATCCACAGCCTCAGCCGGCGAAGCGTTCTCCTTTGCTTTAACCATTGCCTTGACCTGCGTTTTTGGTTTTACCATATCTTTTCCAAATATTACCCGTCTGAACTTAAAATCTTTCCATTATATCAGTATTCGGTTGCAGCTTGCAGCGATCCTGGGGAAGCCGCCGTCCTTTGAAGTTCCTGCCGCTCCTCCGGAGTAAGCGCGCTCAACGGCTTGTTTTGCAATAATGTCATCCGTTGCCTGTGTTTCATCTCACGCAGCCGTGACATCGCCCCGGAAAATTCCGCTTCCAGATCAATCTCTTCGTCCCACTCAAGCGTCCTGCTCGCGGCCTGTTCCAGGAGGGCCCGATGACGGCTATCTTTAAAATAGGCAATCGCTGCGGACATTGCTGTATTTGTTCCAATATCGGGATGGGTATCGATAAATTCAACCAAGGCCCCCAGGGCCACCATTTCTTCTCCATTTTCATATTCCCGGTCAAGCAAACCCCTCTCCAGTTTCCGAATATAGCCGGGGTCATACAACAATATCTGTATCAGCCAGTAACAAGGAGAAGCCGGCTGGGGTCGAGTGGCTTTCTGCCGCGCCGGAGAGGCCGAAATACGCCCGATCTTCAGGATATTTTCCAGTTCTTCCTGCCGAAGACCACTGATTTCCCCTAATTTCTTCATCAACATGAGCCGCAGGCCCGGCGCGGTTACCTGAGCCAGCAATGGTTTCGCATCATGCACCAGTTTGGCGCGACCTTCACTGATTTGGAGGTCAACTGATGCCGACAGTTCCTTGAACAGAAAAACGGACAACGGCATGGCCTGCGTGAGCAGGCTTTCGAAAGCCTCTTTACCGAAATGACGGACA
>CAZYYR010000272.1:0-3131 GCA_964651465.1 uncultured Nitrosospira sp. | reverse complement strand
CATGCGCCTGCTGCAATGTTGTCGCTATGGCTGCCCCGACCGTGACTGCAATCAGGATCACGACCAGCCGGCGGGTGAACCCGCGGGGTGCATTGAACGGAATCATGAGGGTTCTTCCAAGGCAGGCGGCCGATGACAGAGGAATGATGAAAAGGAACCACGAAAACCACCGTGCAGGGCGGACGATTCGCATTATTGAACAGGATGAGGGAGGGTTCTGTGCGGCAGGGCACTCAGCAAAAAGCGCGAGATGGGCGACGATGCGTGAACGGCAGGGTGAGACTTGCCGGCCTGAAAGGCCGGAAGCAGAATGCTTATGTATCGGTTTTTGTTCCCTCCTGCAGACCGACGAGTGCCGCGTAGTCGATGACATGGTCCTCCATGGCGGCGCGCACGCGCGCCTTGTCCGAATCTTCCGGCAACCCCAGCATGGTATCGAGTGCAAACAGCTGGAATTGGTAGCGGTGGGTGCCGGTGAAATACTTGGGGCAGGGGCCCTCGTATCCGGGCGTGCCGCCACTGGCGATACCTTCGGTTCCGTTTGCAGGAATCTTGCCAGCGGCTACCGAAGTCGTCGAGGGCGGTATATCGAACACCAGCCAGTGCACCCAAGGGCGGGGCGTTGCGTCCCGGTCTTCCACGATCAGGACGAGACTGCGAGTGCGGGCGGGGATGCTGTGGAACTGCAGTGGCGGACTGGTATTTCCGCCAAGACACGTGTGAGCCTGGGGCACCGTGGTCTGATCCTGGAAGGCAGGACTGGTGATGTGCATTGACTGGCTTCTTGATTTCGGAGGATGGAAATGCAGGAAGAGCCAGCTTTGAACGGCGAACGCTTGCCTGCTCGACCGGACTCTTCTATAACTCAAGGCAGGCATGAATGATAAACCATGCATTCAGGGAAGTATATGGTTCAGTTTGATGGAACTGCCGATCAGGATGATTGCGGGGGGCTCTGAAGCTGGGCGATTTCCTCCTGTTCATTCCGGTTTTCGGGCGTTGAGGCGGGGCGTGAGGCGGAAGTTTGCGGCAGCGGATTTTAATTTTTGATGGGTGTTTCGTTTGTTCCGGTCAACCTGGCTGAGACGGGACCTTGAAGCCGGGTTTCGGTCTGGGCGGGGCGGGGGCATATGCCGTGCTCCCGTTCCTTGCGGCATTCCACAAGATAGCGAAGCCGAGGAATGCCGAGAGGATAGAGCCGGTGAAAATGGCGATCTTGGCAGCGGCGTAATCCTCGGCCAGGGGAAAAGCTTCGCTGGCGATGAACAGCGACATGGTAAAACCGATCCCGGCCAGGGTTCCCGCGCCCGCCAGCTGGTGCCAGCTATAGCTGTACGGTTTCACTGCCATTTTCAGCCGTACTGCAAGCATGCAGGCGCCGATAAAGCCGAGCGGCTTGCCGATCACGAGCGCCACGGCGATTCCCAGCATCAGCGGGCCATGCCCGGCAAACGTGCCTGCATCGAGAGCGACTCCCGCATTTGCAAAGGCGAATACCGGCAACACCAGGAAACTGGAGCGGGGGGCGACGGTGCGGAGCATACGTTCGGCCGGCGATTCGAGCCGGTCGTGGATGGCATCCAGTGCCTCCAGCGCAGGCTCGGAGGGGCCGGGGTGCATTGCTTCCCTGCCCCGCTTGAATTCGGCGGTGAGGACAGCGTCCGCTTGCAGCATCAGCGCTTGCAGATTGGGAGGCGGGCGTGTGGGAATGAAAAGCGCCAGAACGATTCCGGCGAGCGTGGCATGGATGCCGCTTGCATGCACACATATCCACAGGATGATGCCGAGCAGTACATAAGGGGAGGCCCGGTACACTCCACCCTGGTTGAGCAGTGCGAGCAACGCCGTGACGGCCGCTCCGCCAAGCAGAAATTCGACATGCAGTTCTGTGGTGTAGAAAGTGGCGACGACGAGGATGGCGCCGATATCGTCGACGATGGCGGCGGCGGTGAGGAAAACACGCAGTTCGACAGGCACCCGCTTGCCCATCACCGCAATCAGGGCGATTGCAAACGCGATGTCTGTTGCCATGGGCACGCCCCAGCCAGCCGACCATGCGCCTTCTTCCGCTGCCGAGCCGTAGAGAACGATTGCCGAATAGAGCAGGGCCGGCACCGCCATTCCGCCCATGGCCGCGGCGATCGGCAGCATGGCTGCCTCACGGTTGGCAAGATGGCCCACGGTGAATTCACGCTTGATTTCGAGACCGACTACAAGGAAGAAGATTACCAGCAGGCCATCGTTTATCCATGCCCGCAGAGGCAGCTGAAATTCATGTTCCGCGAACGTCAGCCCCATGGAAACGTCCCAGAACGCGTTGAAATCCGGGCCGATGGGAGAATTGCTCAGAATGACCGCGAGGACGCTTGCCAGGAGGAGCATGATACCGGTGGAAGGGGCCCATTTGGCGAAGTCCAGCGCAGCGGCGTGCACGAGATGACCCAGCGAGCCCAGCATTGCCTCGGAAAGCGAGTTCGTATCCCAGGGACCATCGTAACGGCGCTCGTTAATGAAGAAAGTCGGGGTGATCGTTACGCCGCTGGCGGCGGCACTTTCGATGTCCGCCTCTACCCGTGCCCTGGCCCGCGTTGCGACGTCATTTTTTGTTTGGGGAGATGCGCGCCCATCGAGGCTCAGATCGTCGGTGAGGGTCCGGAGATCATCTTCGTCGAGCGTGTCCGAACGCGTCATGAGGGCGACATGCACATTCCAGAAACGGACGGAGTCGTCATAGGACTCCACCAGTTCGGCCGCATGGCGGGCCAGCCTGTCGCCTTCCAGCGGACGATGACGAAACACATAGCGCAACTGGCTGCCGAAGCGACTGCGCAACTCGGTCACGCGCTCATGCGCTGTGCGTGAGGGCGCATCATTGTAGCTGCCGTACTCCACCAGCGTGATCTCTGCTTCCGGCGGCCCCAGGATATGGTCATACGCCGGATCGACCGGCCGATCCAGTCGATTGGGATGGGTTTCGGGGGTCACGACGGGAGGCGGGCGTGCGGCTTTCGCTTACACGAATGGAATCCGGACTGGATTTGGGCGGTTATGAGGTGCGGGTGTGTGAATGTCGCCGCAAACCGCCGCGATCAGTAGATGAGCAGTTCGCCGGGAAGTTCGGCAAAAAGGGA
>CAZYYR010000271.1:0-3133 GCA_964651465.1 uncultured Nitrosospira sp. | reverse complement strand
GGGATGAAAAGAAGGGAAAAAGGAGGCGAAGAACCTTGCGTGGGAATACGGGAGGATGCGATATTTTTTCCGATGGGCAAAAGAACCTGCCAGTACGCAGGCTGCAATCCCGAAGCCCGTCAGGGCGAGGCAATCAAGGCATATGCGGTCTCTGTCAGCCTCGCCGTCAGCTTCGGCGATATGAATCCCCCAATTCGAATCAGCCGAAGCAACCGAAGCAGCCGAAGTAGCGGAAATAGCAGCGACGTCGGCTTGATCCTGATCGATATCGACCGGAATCGTGCGGTGAGCAGTAGAATCCGGCAGGTGGGTAAGCGCATGTGCCGCCTGGAAAATCGGCACACTGGATACTGTCAGTACCAGAATGAGAAATAATGTCTTACGCAACATTGCGAATAACGCGGGGCACTCCCCGGCCGCTGCATGGCGTGGCCCAGTCAGATACACTCGTCGCACAGCCCTTTTACAGTCAATTCCATTCCATGGAAGCGATAACCAGGAGGCAGCGTCCGATCATACCCGGCCGTGATATCGTCGAGGCACACTGTTCTGGTACAGCGGGTACATTCGAAATGAGCATGCCGCTGGGAATGGGAATGTCGATTCGCGCGAAAACGCCAGATCCGATCGCCACTCACGACCCGATGTACGAAATTTCTTTCGTTCAGCCAGTCAAGCACCCTGTAGAGCGTCACCCGGTTCAGCTTATGCGTGTTGCCCAGGCGCTCTTCGATTTCATGATGCGCTATCGCACGTTGCTCCGCCAGCAACATGGCGAGAATCCGAACCCGACCGGCGGTGACCCGTTCACCATGGCCGCGGATCATTTCCTCCGCTCGCTTGAGAGGATCAGTCATTGAGATGGTCGATCATCCTCGGGTTATTGCAACTCAGTTGCGTTTACTATATCGCATCGGACGGGAAGCTGCAATTCGGATTTTCATTCCCTGGACACTCCTGCCGGGATACGCAGGCGCGAAGTAAAATGTCACGTTACGTACCGTTTCCGGACTTATGACAGCAACTTCATGCGCAGTTCCTCAGGCTCTGCCGGTATGATGATTCGATCCAGGCATACTCGCCTACTTCCGCTGCTTATCGCATTGATCAGCGCGTCCGCAGTATCGGCCTTTGCTTTTGCCGCAACCCGTACGGCAAGCCCGGCTGATTATCGTGCCGTCCTGAAGGGTCTGACACCGGGAGATCACCTGCGCCTCATGCCCGGTGAATACAGGGACGGGTTGCCCATCCATTTCATGAATGGCACCGCCCGCATGCCAATTACGATTTCGGGGCCTGATGAGGGTCCGCGTGCGGTCCTTGTAGCGCGGCCTGGGCATAATACCGTCAGCATCATCAATTCCGGTTACGTGACGATTCGCAACCTGGATCTCGACGGGCGCGGCCTCCCTGTCGATGGCGTGAAATGCGAGGGGCATGCGGATTGGGCGCATCACATTACCCTGGAGGAACTGAATATCCGGGGCCACGGCCAGGACCAGCAAATCGTGGGCATTTCCACTAAATGCCCCGCCTGGAACTGGGCGATTCGCAACAACGTGATCAAAGGTGCCGGAACGGGTCTGTATCTGGGAAACTCGAATGGACATGCGCCGTTTATTGCAGGACTGATCGAGCACAATCTGATCGTCGATACAATCGGCTACAACTTGCAAATCAAACATCAGCAACCCCGGCCGCAACTGGCTGGGATGCCGTCTGGGCGCAACACGACAATTATCCGCCACAATGTTTTCAGCAAAGCGAAAGGGGGTGCCAGGAAGTCGGCCCGGCCGAATGTGCTCGTCGGTCACTGGCCTCCGGAAGGAAACGGCTCGGACGATCTGTATCTCATCTACGGTAACTTCTTTTATGAGAACCCGCACGAATCGCTCTTCCAGGGTGAGGGCAACTTTGCCCTGTACAATAACCTGATGGTAAATCATTACGGGGATGGCGCGCGCATCCGGTCCGATCCCGGAGCCGCCCTGAATATCAGCGTGTTCTACAATACCGTGCTTGCCAGAGCAGCGGGGATCAGGATGGTCTGGAATGGATTTGCCCCCGCAAGTTCACAGTTGGTGGAAGCCAATATGGTATTTGCCGATTCGCCCTTGCACGGAAATCCTGGCGGCAGAAACATCGTCGGAAAATTTCACGACGCTCCACGTTATCTTGCACGTCCCTTTGCGCCCTTGGGGGAAATGAATCTCACCACCATAGGTACCGGACCAGAGAACTCGGGACGGAACGGTTCACGTTTTGCCGGTTACCCCGACGCGGAACTGGATTTCGATGGTAGTACAAGCGCTATCAAAAGAGTGGGTGCTTATGCCGTAGAAAAAAAAAGACCGTACTGGCTGCCGGTGCTCGAAATCAAGCCCAGGGTTCCTTTGCGATAAGAGCCGATCCCTTATCTTCCCTTATGTTGCGATTTCCTGAATGCGAATTCTTGCCGTCATTCTGCTGCTGATTGCCTACGGATCCCTGTATCCCGGAGATTTCTCAGCCCCGGCGGAGGGCGCGGTACAAAGGTTCCTTAATGATTTCCGCTGGTTTACCTCTCGTGGAGACGTGCTGGGCAATATCGCACTGTTCTTTCCGCTTGGCATCGCGAGCATCCTGTTCCTCCCCGCCAGAACCGGTCGTCGCAGCCATCTATTCGGATTGCTTGCACTCGCGCTCGTCTATGCATTCCTGCTCCAGCTGGGCCAGGTCTGGCTGCCCTCCCGCTCCGCCGCCATGGCGGATGTCTTGTGGAACATGGTTGGCACCGTCCTTGGCGTAGCAGCCGGTATGGCTTGGACAAAAACCCCCTCCACTGGGGCATCAGCAAATACGCATATTCTCGACCGGCAATCCCTGGTGCCGTTCATGATACTGGCACTGTGGCTGCTGACTGAATTATTGCCATTAGTGCCCTCCCTCGATTTGCAAAAATTCAAGGATGCTCTCAAGCCCCTCGTGCAGGACGTCCGTTTTTCCTTTCCCCAAGCTCTCATGCATGCAGGCGGCGTCGTGGCCGCCGGCTGTGCTTTCCACGCTCTGGAGAAACGGCCTTCCATGTGGCTGGCGAGTGCGCTGGGCGTCGTATTGCTTGGAAAGATCGTTGTCGTAAATCTCGCTCTGGATG
>CAZYYR010000270.1:0-3145 GCA_964651465.1 uncultured Nitrosospira sp. | reverse complement strand
ACTGGGCCATTCATGCCTATTGTTTGATGGACAACCATTATCATCTGCTGATCGAAACTTCGGAAGGTAATCTCTCCAAGGGCATGCGGCAATTAAACGGAGTCTACACTCAGCGTTTCAATCGCCGGCATGGAAGGGTGGGGCATGTATTCCAGGGCCGTTACAAGGCGATCCTCGTGCAGAAGGAATCCTACCTTCTGGAACTGGCCCGCTATGTTGTGCTCAATCCGGTCAGGGCTCGTATGGTGCGTACCCCGGACCAATGGCCATGGAGCAGTTATCGCGCCACGGCCGGACTGGATCCGGCACCGTCCTGGCTGATGATCGACTAGCTTATGGGCGCCTTTTCTGAGCATCGTAGGGAGGCCATACGACGTTACCTGGATTTCGTGGCCGATGGAAAAAATCAGCCGGGGCCGTGGGAGAAATTGAAGAACCAGATTTTTCTGGGTTCCGATGAATTTGTGGCGAGCCTGCAGCGCACTCTTGGTGTGGATGCTTCCTATCGGGAAATCCCCGCCGCCCAGCGGCGGCCATCACCGAAGCCGTTAGCCCAGATGCCGGGGAACATGAGCGTGATAGGGCCATTTTTGATGCATACGCCGGCGGCGGTTACAGCCTGAAGGAGATCGGGGACTATTTCGGATTGCATTACTCCCGGGTGAGCCGCATCGTGAAACAGCAACGATTGGCAATGGAAAAAACCAAGACTTGACCCTACTCTATGAGCTCAGCAAATTCAGCAAGCATCTGTCAGGTGAGGCGTTTGATGTGCAACCGGTTGAGAAAGATGCCCCGGCAATCAAAAAAACGATTAGAGACCTTCCAGGACTGGATAAATTTCTAGATACCGAAGGGGGTTTGGTGCGCTGGCATGCGCAGTTCTGATGGGGAAGCGTGAGAGACGAGACGGTAAGGGACCATTGGCGAAGCGAATCTTAATCAGTTCGTGTATTTTGCTTCTGGCTTGCTCTGTGCCTGATGCAGGCCAGAGTCAAGAATTTTCATCACCGGAAGAAAAATCTGCTTATTCCTGCTCGGAAACAACTAATGGGATGCTGTCTGAAGAGCAGGGCATCGTAACGGCAGTAAGGAAAAATGTGGAAAGTGGGCCGTTATACTCCATCCCTGCCCGAGCGGGTGTCGCCAAGTGCAGTGCCATTGAGCAATCAGGCGTGATCACGTTGAAATACCGCTTCCGGGATGGCGGCTCGCTTCATGTGAAGCGTGATTCCAGCATTGAATACAGTGAGCAGGTGGCGTGGTTTAATTTGAGGTCAGAGGAAAAACCAGTGGCAATCCTCAAGAGCGCGGAACATGTAGCGTTTGGGGCGAGTGGGTGCGGTATTGATTGGGAAAAGGCAGAAACGCAGCCTTCGCCGGATCCAAACTTTACTGAGACATTGTTTTATGGCGATGTGTGCAATTGCCGGGCCGGCTTCCGCCGTGATGCAGTTGGGCAGGTTGTTGAGCTAATGTTTCGTAGCGCGTGCTGATGGAAAGTTGGGGGCAATAGATTTTTCCTTGCCCATTTATTCATGATCCAAGCCGGTAGACTGAGTGGGCAGGTGCTCATATCAGTGGCTAAGTGAGTATGGGAGGCGCATTTTAAAGCGAGTTTGTCGCTCAATTTCGGTAAATCAATACCAAGTCTGGCTTGACGTGACAATCGCGGTGGTCTTTCCAATCACCGGTCAATGCGTGGTCATGGTGCTTCTCGGCCAGCGGCAGGTCATTCGCTATGGCCGTGATGATGGCGATGAAATCGCTGGCCAGCGTCTGCCGATGCGGGCCTTTGCTTCGCGCTTGTGGTCGCGCTTGAATTGGCCGGTCCGTTCAATCGTCCGCATTCAGATCCGTCTTGCGTTATTCCCGGGTGAGCCGCATCGTGAAACAACAACGATTGGTAATAGAAAAAAACAGGACTTCACCCTACTCTATGATGTCAAAAAAACAAGATTTGACCTCACTCTATTTTAATTGGCATATTTATTTTGTTGTGCCATAATTTTGAGGTCATGCCAAAACTCGTCACCCAAACCGAAATTCATATCGGACCTCAAGGTCGCTTGGTCATTCCCGCTCCACTCAGGCGCTCCCTTGGATTTGAACCCGGAGATAGCCTGATCGCCCGCATGGAAAACGGTCGTCTGGTTCTGGAAAAAGCCGGCACGATCAGGCAGCGGCTCAAGAACCGTTTTGTCGGACTGCCGCCAACCATCAGTCTGGCCGAAGAATTGATCAAGGAACGGCGCGAAACGGCAAAACGGGAAGCGGGTGAATGAGCGTCGTGCTGGACGCCTCGGCTTTACTGGGTTTCCTGCAAAGCGAACCCGGCGGCGATCAGGTAGAGGCGGTTCTTTCCGAAGCTGTCATTTCCAGCGTCAATTGGTGTGAGGTGGTGCAAAAGTCGGTTGCGGCAGATGTGCCTATCGATGGCATGCGAGAAGACCTGGAGGCTCTGGGTGCGAAGATTCTGCCCTTTACTGCCGGGGAAGCCGAAATCACCGGACAATTCTGGCTGCAAACGCGTACGGCAGGCTTGTCGCTGGGGGACCGTGCCTGCCTGAGCCTGGGCATCTGGCTGCAAGCGCCGGTGCTGACTGCCGATCAAATCTGGACCACACTGAAGCTGCCTGTTACTGTTCATAGCATTCGCCCGTCTATTTGATATCACGTATCACCGCACCGCATTCTGAGGGTGCGTAAAAGGGGCCGGATACATATTAAAATTGATGTAAGGTTCATGCATACGTTTTGATGACGAATCACATGCATTTGCTGGTGACCCCGGAAACCAGGGATCCGTCGGTGAGTTGTTTCAAGGATGGGGTCGGCATTTGTGCGTTATGTAAACGAAACCTACCAGCACCATGGAGGTTTTGTTTGCGATTTCGATTCGGGCCTCCTCGAGCTGCTGAGGCAAAGCCTGCAATCCGGGACACCGCTGGGCAATGATCAATTCAAGGCCCGGATATAGAGGCCGCCGTGGGGAAGAAGATTGGTTCGATTGGTCGCGGCCGGCCAAGGAAAAAGCGGTCGGGAAAAAAGTCGGATACATTATAAAGATATTTATATCTCTTCCTGTACCGCGGCCGTGACGCGCCTTAGCGGTGAAACGGAGTCTCCAGGATTTACCGATGCC
>CAZYYR010000269.1:0-3156 GCA_964651465.1 uncultured Nitrosospira sp. | reverse complement strand
GAATCCTGTAAAACTCTCGGACATGGTTTCTATTCAATCGTTAGGCGAACGCCGACGCAGCCTCGCCCGACAAATGGAGGCGGGTGTTGCAATCATTTCTACTGCCCCGGAGCGGATACGCAATCGCGACGCGCATTTTCCCTATCGCTTCGATAGCTATTTCTACTATCTGACAGGCTTTAGCGAGCCGGAGGCGGTGCTCGTGATCGTGGCAGGAACTGCGGGCAGTGAATCAAGGCATATCCTGTTCTGCCGCGAAAAAGACACGGAGCGTGAAATCTGGGACGGATTTCGCTATGGCCCCGAAGCCGCCCGGGATGCGTTCGGGTTCGATGAAGCCTACCCTATTGCTAGCCTGGATGAGATGCTGCCCAAACTGCTGGCGGATCAGCCTGCCGTTTATTTCGCGTTGGGCCACGAAGGGGCATGGGATGCGCGTGTGATTGGCTGGATCAACCGCGTGCGTCAGCAGGCGCGCAGCGGCGTTGCCGTTCCGGCGGAAATCCGCGATGTCCGGCTTTTTCTGGATGAAATGCGCCTCTTCAAAAGCGAGGAAGAGCTTCAGGTCATGCGGCAGGCGGCGAAGATTTCGGGAGACGCACATCGCGTTGCCATGCAGAAAACCCGTCCTGGCATGAATGAGTACGAGGTGGAGGCCGAACTGCTGCGCGAATTCCGGCGGCACGGGGCGCAAGCGCCCGCTTACACGCCCATCGTTGCAGGTGGAGGGAACGCTTGCGTACTGCATTATGTCGAAAATAATGCAGCGCTCAAGGCAGGCGATCTACTGCTGATCGATGCGGGCTGCGAACTGGACGGGTACGCCGCAGATATTACGCGCACGTTTCCTGTCGATGGGAAATTCAGTCCGGCGCAAAGGGAGGTGTATCAACTGGTGCTCTCCGCCCAGGAAGCGGCCATAGCCGAAGTGCGACCGGGCAATTCCTGGGATGTGCCGCATCAGGCGGCCTTGCGGATGCTGGCTCAGGGTTTTGTCGATCTCGGTCTGTGCCATGGCAGTGTGGACGACGTGATCGAATCGGAAGATTACAAGCGCTTTTACATGCATCGCACCGGCCACTGGCTGGGGCTGGATGTACATGACGCGGGCGAGTACAAGCAGGACGGCAACTGGCGCGCGTTGCGGCCGGGGATGACCCTCACGGTGGAGCCGGGTTGCTACATCCGCCCGGCGGATAATGTGCCGGCACATTTCTGGAATATCGGCGTGCGCATCGAGGATGATGTGGCGGTAACGGAAGCCGGATGCGAAGTGCTGACCGCCGCTGCCCCGAAAGCGGTGGCGGAGATCGAGGAACTGATGCAACGACGGAAGGGGTCGAAATAATGGACGACAACAACCGCATTATCATAAGGCGCATCTCGCGGAACGGGAAAACCGGTGCTCCGGAAGAAAGTATGCATATTTTCGGCGCCAGCGGTCCCGGTACGGGCAACCGCTGGTTGTCCTATCTGCTTTTTGCTCCGTTCGTCATCATCATGACGATTCTGGGCATTTTCTTTTTTACTGCTTTTCTTGCGTTATTCGCCATTGCCGCTGCAGGTATCGGGTTCCGGTTATGGTGGCTGCGCCGGAAGCTGCACCAGGCGGCGGAAGCAGCGCAGGCAGCAGAAGCAACGCGGGCAGCCGAAACTACGGAGACAGACTATGCTGTCATAGAAGATGCCGAGATTATCGAAGAGACTACTGACCGGACGTCCGGCTTTCACAGGAATGAACATAGGAACGACGACAGGAACGAACGGCCAGGAAAGTAAACAGGGGAATGAAGAACCAGCCGATTTTTCCGGAAAAGATATCGTGAACACCTGCCATTACGATTACGACATCATCGTCATCGGCGGGGGGCCGGTTGGCATGGCGCTGGCGCTGGCATTGAATGACAGCGGTAATTCGGTGTTGCTGCTGGAGGCAAGGGGCCTGCCGGAGAAAACGGAGGATCCGCGTCCACTGGCCTTGTCTCATGGCACCCGTCTCATCCTGCAGCGCCTGGGGGTGTGGAAAGCACTCTCCGATGTCACCCCCATCAAGACCATACACATTTCCAACCGCGGCGGTTTTGGCCGTACTGTGCTGACCTCCGCCGAAGCCGGTGTGCCCGCCTTGGGGTACGTCATCAATTATCATGACTTGTTCCGCACCATGCATGAGGCACTCGTAACCAGCCATGCCACCTATCTGACCGGCGCGCAGGTGACCGGCCTGAGCACGCACGGGGAGAAGGGAGAAGTCGAGTTTCAGCACGACGGCTCGACAAGAAAAATGACTGCCCGCCTGCTTGTTCTGGCGGATGGCGGCCGCCTCTCCGATAAGGTCGAAGGGGTGACCCAGCACGTGCACGACTACGGCCAATGGGCAATCGTGGCGCGTGTCAGGACCGAGCGTTTCGAGAACCTGGAGACGGGGGGCGCCATAGAACCCATAGCACGCGCCCAGCCCGGCATCGCCTACGAACGCTTTACCGCCGACGGCCCAGTAGCGCTACTGCCGTCTGGCAAGTACTTCGCGCTGGTATGGACCGTTTCCCCGTCTGCGGCGCAGGAAATTCTCGACCTGGATGATGCGGCATTTCTGGCGCGCCTGCACGGTCATTTTGGCGGCCGGCTCGGCAACTTTGTCGAAGCTGGCCAGCGCTCGGGTTTTCCCCTTGCGCTCAAATATGCCGCGCCCGTCACGGCAGGCCGTATCGTGCTGGTGGGCAACGCCGCACAGACCTTGCATCCGGTTGCGGGGCAGGGGTTCAATCTTGGACTGCGCGATGCGTGGGAGCTGGCTGAAGAGATCATCGCCTCGCCCGTCGAAACAGGAAAGCCCGCCATGCTTGCCCGGTATCGCCTCAAGCGGGGACCGGATAGCGACCTGGGAAGGATATTCACGGATTCCCTGGTAAAACTGTTCTCCAACGATGTGGCCGTGCTGGACAGTGTGCGCAGCATGGGATTGAGTGCGCTGGACTGCCTGCCTCCGGCCAAGCGGTTTGTTGCGCGGCGCATGATGTTCGGCATGCGGGGTTGAGCGGTCATGAAAGGAACGCTCCTGTCCAGGTTGTCCAGCTGTAAGAAATTACAGCTATTCTTCCACGTGGGCGCAGATATAGGATATGAACGTCATCCAGACAGGTAAAAAACAGCCCC
>CAZYYR010000268.1:0-3185 GCA_964651465.1 uncultured Nitrosospira sp. | reverse complement strand
TCTATACCGAGCAGGACAAGGCACGCATCCTGCAGCTGATGACCAGGCACAACCTGACCGGAACCCGACCGAATAACAGGCATCTGGAATTCAGAAAAATCCGCGGCCAGCTCCTTGGTACGAGAAGCGGCAAGAAAGTCGTCATCGCCAGTGGCCGGAAAGACTGGCTCGGGTGGCTGGAACTGAAAGAAGAAAAAGTGAGCGACCAGGCCATCCACAACACGGCACGCGTGATCGCGGCGGTGGATGCGGACATTCTCGCGCTGATCGAAGTCGAGCATCGTCCCGCGCTCGTCGAGTTCCACGATGGCGTGCTGGAGCCGATTCTCACGCAGACCGGCCGCAAGGGCTATCCCTATGCGCTGCTCGTGGACGGGAACGATACACGCGGTATCGATGTCGCGATCCTGTCACGCTACCCGATCACCGACATCACGCCCCACATCTTCGATCTGCCGGGCGCACCGCCCATCTTCTCGCGCGACTGCTGCGAATACTTCCTGGAAATTCCGGGGCTATCGGGACGCCTCATCATGATGGTCAATCACTTTACCAGCAAGGGATCGGACGCCAGCGGGATGAAACGCCGCCTGCCGCAGGCCAGCCAGGTCGCCGCCATTCTCAAGAACAGGCTCGCGCAGGGGTTCAAGTACATCGTCATTGCCGGAGACCTCAATGACTATCCAGATGCAGAATGCCTGCAACCGCTTCTCGGGCTTCCCGACGTGACCGATACGATAGCGAAATTCGGCCATGATATCGATGTCACCGGCGCACGCCTGGGTACATATCAGACAGGTACGCGACAGATCGACTACCTCCTGCTCTCGGAAGCGCTTTCGGCGCGAGCCAAACAGGGTGGGATCGAGCGTCGTGGGCATTACGCGCCCCGGACGTGGAAGGCATTCGATACGGTGACGAGCGCGCGGGTACATGCATCGGATCATCACTGTGTGTATGTGGATATCGATTTGGCCTAATATGGACTGGCGGATTGCTGGTTGCCTGCGGGCAGGCTTGGGCAGGGATTGCCCTGGATACTCAATGATCTCCGCACGCAGGCATCATGAATATTGCATGCATCCGTGTTCACCGCTTTCTTAAAAGCTGTTCATTCTGGGATAAGCGTCCTCGATGTGTTATCGTAGACCCTCAGCAGCGCCACATCGAGGCGGGCCTTGTGCCCGATTATCCTCGTCGGTATTTCTGTAACCAATCCCTACGTCAGGATAAGATACATGGTTCAACCGAATTATCAGTTCCAGAAGCGCCAGAAGGACTTGGCGAAGAAGAAAAAGAAAGAAGAGAAACTGCAACGCAAGCTGCTTAAGAATGCGCCCTCCACCGAGGACAAGCCGGTGGAGGGGGAAGGGGAAGGGGAGGGGGGAGCAGAAACGCCTGCTCAACCTCGCGACGTATAGTTGCTTCGGAGGGATTGGCGGAGGTATCTTTCTTCCTCGATGAGAAGATGCTTTCCGGCATATGAATCCATACCCGACTACTTCACCTTCAGACCATCTCTCCATCCACGTAAAACCATCGCCCCGCCTCCCGTACGAACCGGCTGGTTTCATGCAGGCGGCATGCGCGCCCGCCGACTTTGTAGCGTGCGACAAATTCCACGATCGCTTCATCCGGCTCTGGTTGTTCATGGCGCTTCACTTCCAGTCCCAGCCATTTCCTGGCCGGTTCGGTTTCCAGTGCGAGCGACGGCGGACGCGTGCTCCGGCTCCAGGTTGCGAGCAGGTAGTCTTCCCGGTCGAGCGCGTATGCGGTGTAGCGCGAGCGCATCAGCGATTCCGCCGTGGGGGCGGTTTCGCCGCCGTCGAGATAGCGTCCGCAGCAGTCGGCGTATGGCTTGCTGCCCATAGAGTAAGCGGAAGGCTTTCGCGCCCGCTGCGTCTTCGCTCCCGTTTCAGTGTTCTCCGTGCAGCCGCAAGGGCAGGGCGTGATTCTGGTATTCATGCAAATTCATCCCGAGGACTTCGGGTAATCCATGTTTTGCCATCATGAACCTGCGTCATGCTTGCCAGGCCTGCAGCAGCGGCGGTTCATCCATCGCCGCAATCTGTTCGCGCAACTCGAGGATGCGATCCTGCCAGTAGCGCTGGGTGTTGAACCAGGGGAATGCCTGCTTGAAGGCGGGTTCTTCCCAGCGCTGCGCGAGCCAGGCCGCGTAGTGGATCAGGCGCAGGGTGCGGAGCGCCTCGATCAGATGCAGTTCGCGTTCATCGAAATCGTAGAAATCTTCATAGCCCGCCAGCACGCTGCCCAATTGCTTCATCTTCTCCTTCCGTTCGCCGGATAATAGCATCCATAAATCCTGCACTGCCGGCCCCATGCGGCTGTCATCAAAATCGACGAAATGGGGACCCTCGTCGGTCCACAGCACGTTGCCTGCATGGCAGTCACAATGCAGGCGTAACGCACGCACCTCACCCGCGCGGCCATAGCAGTGGCGCACGCCTTCGAGTGCATGATCCACCACGCTCGAATAAGCCGCCTCGAGGTCAGCCGGGATAAAGCCGTGGGCAAGCAGATAGTCGCGCGGCTGCTCGCCGAAGGTGGCGATATCGAGGACGGGGCGCTGGTAAAAAGGGATGAGTGCACCAATTGCATGGATGCGCCCCAGGAAACGGCCCATCCATTCCAGGGTCCGCGGATCTTCCAGCTCGGGCGCCCGGCCGCCATGCTTCGGAAAAACTGCGAAACGGAATCCCTCAAAGGTGTGCAGCGTCAGTCCTTCCAGCACCAGAGGGGCCACGACGGGAATTTCGCGTTCGGCCAGTTCCAGCACGAACGCATGTTCTTCCAGTATGGCCGGATTCGTCCAGCGTCCCGGCCGGTAGAATTTTGCCACGAGCGGCGCGCCATCGTCCATGCCGATCTGAAAGACACGATTCTCATAGCTGTTGAGCGCGAGCAGGCGGCCGTCGCTGCGAAACCCCACGCTTTCCAATGCATTCAACACGCGCTCGGGGGAAAGCGTGGAAAAATTCCGAGGGGTCGTATTATCCGCTATTGTCACGCCAGTTGTTCCGCCAAGCCTGCCGGATCCCCTGGTCGCATCTGTTCCGTATTCAAGCGGATTCAGGATTTTTTGTAGCTGATGCGATAAATCACTCCCGCATGATCGTCGGACACGAGCAGCGCGCCGTCGGGCATGACCAGCACATCCACGGGTC
>CAZYYR010000267.1:0-3252 GCA_964651465.1 uncultured Nitrosospira sp. | reverse complement strand
CCTGGGCACAATGGGGTTCGGTCTCCCCTCGGCCATGGGCGTGCAACTAGCCAACCCCGGACAGGCGGTTGCCTGCATCACGGGCGAGGCCAGTATACAGATGTGCATCCAGGAACTGTCCACCTGCAAGCAGTATCATCTACCCCTCAAGATCATCAACCTGAACAACCGGTACATGGGCATGGTCCGCCAGTGGCAGGAATTTTTCCACGGCAACCGGTACGCGGAATCCTACATGGATGCGCTTCCCGATTTCGTCAAGCTTGCCGAGAGTTATGGCCATGTCGGGATGAGAATCGAGCAGCCCGGCGACGTGGAAGGCGCGATGGAAGAGGCGTTCAAGCTGGGGGACAGGCTGGTGTTCATGGATTTCATAACGGACCAGACCGAGAATGTGTTTCCCATGGTGCCCGGAGGGAAGGGCTTGTCAGAAATGATACTGGTGTAGACATGCGACATATCATTTCCCTTCTGATGGAAAACGAGGCTGGAGCCCTGTCTCGCGTGGCCGGCCTGTTCTCGTCTCGCGGCTACAATATCGAATCACTCACCGTTGCCGCGACCGAAGATCCTACCCTTTCCCGCATGACGCTCGTCACCGCCGGGTCGGATGACGTAATCGAACAGATTACCAAGCAGTTGAACAAGCTCATCGAAGTCGTCAAGGTCGTGGACCTGAGTGACGGAAACCACATTGAACGTGAGCTGATGCTGGTGAAAGTGCGTGCGGTCGGAAAGGACCGGGAAGAGATAAAGCGCATGGCGGATATTTTCCGCGGCCGCATCATCGACGTTACCGAAAGATCTTACACTATCGAATTGACCGGGACCGGCTCCAAACTGGATGCATTCATCGAAGCAATGGAGCGCGGCAGTATCCTGGAAACGGTGCGCACCGGTGCTTCCGGCATCGGCCGCGGCGAGCGGATACTGAAGCTTTAGCAACACGACCTGCAGTGGACATGACGCCTGTTCCCGGGCTGTTCGTTAGAGCTGCGCCTTAATATTTTCAAGCACAAAGGAAATCATGAACGTTTATTACGATAAAGATGCCGATCTGTCCCTTATCAGGGGCAAGAAAGTGACCATCGTAGGATATGGCTCCCAGGGCCACGCACATGCCAACAACCTGAGCGACTCCGGCGTCGCCGTCACCGTGGGCCTGCGGCGGAGCGGCGCTTCGTGGAGCAAAGCGGAAAAGGCAGGGCTTGCGGTCAGGGAAGTGGCGGATTCCGTAAAGGAAGCAGATATCGTGATGGTCCTGCTGCCCGATGAGCAGATTGCCGCCGTCTATGGCATCGAAATCGAGCCGAATCTCAAGCAGGGCGCCACGCTCGCGTTTGCCCACGGCTTCAATATCCACTACGGGCAGGTCGCACCGCGGGAAGATCTCGACGTCATCATGATTGCCCCCAAGGGGCCGGGTCACCTCGTGCGGTCAACCTATCTGCAGGGCGGTGGCGTGCCATCACTGATTGCCGTGCATCAGGACAAATCCGGCCGGGCACGCGATCTTGCGCTGTCCTATGCCGCTGCCAACGGCGGCACGCGGGGGGGCGTGATAGAAACCAATTTCCGTGAAGAAACGGAAACCGACCTGTTCGGCGAACAGGTCGTGCTGTGCGGCGGGCTGACTGCGTTGATCCAGTCCGGGTTCGAAACGCTGGTCGAAGCCGGTTATGCGCCCGAGATGGCCTATTTCGAATGCCTCCATGAAGTGAAACTGATCGTGGACCTGATCTATGAAGGAGGCATCGCCAACATGCGCTACTCCATTTCCAACAATGCCGAGTATGGCGATATCTCCCGGGGTCCGCGTGTCATCACCGATGCCACCCGTGCCGAAATGCGCAGGATTCTGCGCGAGATCCAGACGGGAGAATACGCCCGTGAGTTCATTTTGGAGAATCGTGCGGGCGCACCCATGCTCAAGGCCAGCCGTCGCCTGGCCTCCGCCCACCAGATCGAAACAGTGGGCGCAAAGCTGCGCGACATGATGCCCTGGATCAAAAAGAACAAGCTGGTCGATCAGGAAAAAAACTAGGGTCTGAATCCCTCCCTGCCCTGTGCTCGCGCTTCCCATCAGGGGCACGCCGGCAGACGGAAAATCCGGAGCTTGAAAAGGAGGCGGCTTAGGTCGCCTTGCGGTCAGCCTTGCGGTCATCCGGGCAAAACGAGCCCCGATGCTATAATTCCTGAGACGAGATGGCCGGGCGGCTCACGTCTCCGCTTCAAGCGTCCCTGCTTCCCGTTTTCCGTTATGCCATGCTCCAGCGAATCCCGCCTGTAGATGCGTCGCCGTCTGAAGGATGGGCATTTTCGCGAGACCGGCAATGTTTACCGACAGCATGGAACGGTTTAACATGCCCTGGTCTCCTTCCAGGATGCGCCAAATGATGCATGATCCTCCTCCTCGCGTCGTGCTCAAATCCAAATTGCACCGCCGGGGCATTTACCTGCTGCCCAATCTGTTCACCACCGCCGCGCTGTTTGCCGGTTTTTATGCCATCGTACAGGCAATGAACGGACGGTTCGAGCATTCCGCGGTCGCCATCTTCATTGCAATGGTACTGGATGGGCTGGATGGCAGGGTGGCTCGGCTGACCCATACGCAAAGCGAGTTCGGCGCCGAATACGACAGCCTGTCCGACATGGTTTCCTTCGGCGCAGCGCCATCGCTGGTCGTATACGAGTGGGCCCTGAAGGGCATGGGCAAGCTGGGGTGGATCGCAGCGTTCATTTATTGCGTCTGCGCCGCACTGCGCCTGGCCCGCTTCAACACCAACATCGGGGTGGTGGACAAGCGCTTCTTCCAGGGGCTGCCCAGCCCTGCCGCAGCCGCGCTGATTGCGGGGCTGATCTGGGTGATGCTCGACTTTGGAATAGCAGGGCCCGACATCAGGTGGCTCGCCTGGTGCATTACTCTGTTCGCAGGACTGACCATGGTGAGCAATATTCCCTATTACAGCGGCAAGGACATCAATTTGCGCAAAAGCGTACCATTCATTACTGCACTGTTGCTGGCACTGTTTTTCTTTGTGCTGATTCCAAGCCATCCGCCGGTCGTCCTATTCAGCCTTTTTTTTCTGTATGCCTTGTCCGGATATGGAATGTGGATATGGCGGCGAATGAGGAAAAGACGGGCCAGCGAGGGATTGCAGAAAGTTCCGGAGGTTAGGCAGCCATGAGCTCCATGGGCAGTAACAGCCCTACGCAGCGGACCGCCTGGAAGGCGCTTGAAGCGCACTATCA
>CAZYYR010000266.1:0-3285 GCA_964651465.1 uncultured Nitrosospira sp. | reverse complement strand
GGGTAAAAACTTCCATTTTACCTGAAACTCACACCCTGGAAGCAGCGGGTATTCGCTCCCTCCATCGAGCCCCATCCTGGATATCCACCCGCCCAGCCCTGATTTCGCTCTATCCGCTGCCGCCATGCAATGGAATCGCGGATTGCTTCGAAAATAAAACCTGCGTCCACGTGGCTGACAGCAACGGCAGCCGAGTCTGGGCAGGATCTCCACGGCGCATGATTGCTATGCCCATGAGATATGATCGGCATACCCCGGCAATGTCGCTGTCATACACAAAACCGATGGACGGAAAATGGAATGGCCTGTGGCCTGCATTTATCAGACCACGACTGAAGCCTGCGGTTCCACACCCGAGGCTGCCGGGCTGCCGGGGGTTGGGCCACCCGGCGAGCCGGAGCGCGGCACGATCAGCCATGTCGGCGCGTCTGGGCGGCCGGGTCCGGTCCGGATATTTCGTTTCCGGGCACTACTGTTTTGCATCGTAAATTCATTCGTCATTCCGGACGCCGTGCCAGCGGCGAACCGGAATAAGATTCAAGACATCGATTACGGCAACTTCTGGTAAGTCATTATGAATTGCATCTGATTGGCAGCCTTCATCCTGGCATTCACGAAATTCATGATACTCAGAGCCTCGTTACGATCGATCAGGCGGCCGTTGGCCTTGGAATAGATGGTCTTGCTGCCGGTGTGTTCAATGTCACCGATCAGACTATCGGCAGCGGGCCGGGAAAAATGAAAGACCTGCATCAGCACCTCTCGCACGAATACGGAATTTGTGATGGCATCATTCTGGATCGTGAATGAGCACAGCTGTCTGCCCTGCACAAGCTGCAGCAACTGAAGGCGACGCATCGCGGCGGGCGGGTGTTCCGCGTCGCCTTGTGCGTTGCCCTGGGCCTCGAAATACTTCATTGTCGCATCCACGACTTGCAGACCATGCATGTCGCCGCGACCGAGCCAGTGACTGCACGCATGCTGATCGGCGTCGAGTTCCTTGTTATTCGTGTAGGTGATGCCCTGCATGACGCCCGCTTGCAAGCTCCCCGTGTGCCCAAGTTCGTGGTGGCCGACCTCGTGCATGAAGACGAATTCGGACACGAGCTGCCCGGCTTCCCCGACCTCCGCTGCGTTGTACCCGACGACCTCCCTCGATTGTGCATCGCGATATGCCATCATGAAATATCCACGAGGGTATTGAGGATACCGCTGGCTGTTGATCGGCACCGTCGGATAACCCGCGGTCATGTCGGGCAGTATGATGACGCTATGCTGCCAGTTCACGTTATTCCAGTCGTTGGGCAATACCATATTTTCGCCTCCTGTGTTGGGGGTGAGCCGAATGGACGAGCGCGCCGGAGCATGCAGTCATGTACACATCGTGCGTTCTGGTTGCATCCTTTCGGCGTGGCCCCGATGTGGATATTTCATTCGGGCACTACAGCTCGATGATGCTGGCCTCATTACCGAATATCCGCTGGACGCAAGGCACCAGGTGGGCGTGATGAGTGAGAAAGATGACCTGCGTTTTCCCGGACAATGCCCGCAGCGCTTCCAGTCCCGCTTCCGCCCGCGCGTCGTCATAATTGACGAAAAGATCGTCCGCGATGAAAGGGAGCGGCATGGACTGCTCCAGATGCAGCTCCAGCGCGGCCAGCCGCAAGGCAAGGTAGAGCTGGTCGCACGTTCCCTCGCTCATCCCGGAAATGCCGACCTGCTTCCCGTTCGACCGCAATCCCTCCAGGCTCACCGGCTCCCGGTCGAAGTCCACGACCAGCCGCTGGAAAGATCCCAGCGTGAAGTTCGAGAAGAGCGCGCCCGCCCGGGCCAGCAGAGGTCCCTGTTTTTCCTCTCGGTAGCGTTCGATGGACCAGCGCAGCAGGCGTCCTGCAGTGAAGATTTTTATGTACCGCTCCGCCGCATCGGCCATGCCGGCGATGGCTTGTTGCCGCTGAGCCTCGGCTCTGGCAGCCGCATCGGACCCTCCGATTTCGGCCAGCGTCCTGGATGAGTGCGCGTAGTCCGCCGCCAGCGCGTTCTGTCTGTTTACCGCATCCGCCAGCTCGGAATCGATCCGCATGAGCTCGGCTGCGATCTGCTGCAGGTCAGCGGCTTCGCATTCCCTCCCGATCTGTTCAAGCGCCAGCCCGTCGCCGTGTTCGAGCAGGCCGGTCCTGGCTTTGGCGCCTTCCTCGCCCAGGCGGCGTTTTTCATCGGACCGGGCAATCGCTTCCGCCAGCAACGCAGGGGAGTCCACGCCCGCCCGCTGCATAAGCGGCTGCAGGCTCGCCTGTGCCGTTTTGATCGCTTCCCCGGCGTTTCCGGCCCCTTCCCGCGCCTCGCGCAGAACCTCTTTCAGGCGAGCGGTTTCCGCCGCGGCTGCCTGCGCCGCCGCCAGACGCCGCCCCAGCAGCCGGATGACATCCTCCGCGGGTTGGCCTTCCATTCCGGGCGCGGCTACCAGCGCCAGGCAACGGGCTTCCGTGGCCAGTCTGTCCAGGTCAGCGCGCATTGCATCGATCCGGTCAGCCTGGATTTCACGCATCTTCCTGAGCTTTTTCTCGACATCCTGGATGAGTTCCAGCGCGCCTTCGACCGCGGCGGGACTGCTGTCCGGGGGCAGCGCCGCTTTTTGCAGCGCGTCCGACCAATTCCTGGTCCACTTGTTTTCCGCCGCTTTTGCGTCTTCAGCCGCCTGCTGCAGCGTTTTTACCGCCGCCTGCGCCGTGTGCAACTGGGCCGACAGTGTCTTACGCTGCGTTTCTGCCTCGTTGACCGACCCGATGAAAGCCTCCGCCCGTCGGGCAAGCGTGGACAGGCTATCAGCCCCATCCTCTCCGAGTGCCCCATCCGTCTGAAGGCCAGCATCCCGCAGCGCTTTCACCAGCCCGGCTTTCAAATCCGCAGCGTTGACGGAAAATATGCGGAATCCATCCTCCGCTTCCTCGCAGGCTGTCCCCGCGGCACGGGCCGCTTCCCTCTTTCCCAGCCACTCTACGAAATCGTCCAGCGGCATGCCGGCCAGGCCCAGGCCAAGCATGCGTTCCGCCCAATCCGCATCCAATTGTGCGATCTCTACGCGCAAACGGGCATGCCGGTTTTCAGTCGTGGACAAATCCTGTTCCTCCCTCTCCAGTTGATGCTGGAGACTTTGCAGCTCGGTTGCCTGTCCCACGTTATCGAGCAGGATATCGGAAACCTCATCGGCGCGAATCAGGGCCGTTTCAAATTTTTCGGCACCCTGTGTAAGGCTCGCTTCACCTTTTTTAATGGCAGACCATG
>CAZYYR010000265.1:0-3286 GCA_964651465.1 uncultured Nitrosospira sp. | reverse complement strand
AATTTTTCGGCACCCTGTGTAAGGCTCGCTTCACCTTTTTTAATGGCAGACCATGCGACATCTCTCCTGGCGCGTGCGTGAAGCACTTCCTCCCGGGTCGAGACGGGGTGGAGCTTCCTGAGCTGGGCGATTTTCAGCGCGGTCCGGTCGATTGCCGTTTGCTGACTGTCTCTTTGCTGCGATATGGCCCTTTCATCCGCAACCAGACTCTGTCTGTCCTGCATCAGGCGGGAGATCGCCTTCTGGCCCGGCGGGTTGATTGCCGCCAAAGCGGGCAGGGGCATGCGCCATTGTCCCAGGTCCTGCAAGGCCTGCTCCAGTTCGGCGCTTTTCCTTGCAACAATAGCCTGTTCCTTCTGTACGGCGACATCCGCATCGCCCAGCCGCCTCACGTTTTCGATAGCCGCGCGCAAGGCGGGGCTGACCTCTCCCGATTGCAATCCGGCAAGCTGATCCTTGAGCGACTGGATATCCGACTGCTTTGTTTTCTCCGCACGTTCCGCCGCCCGCAAACCCTCGGCGAGGCCGCTATGCTCGCGCGCCAGCTGCCCGAGTTCGCGGCGCACCAGCAGGCCAGGGAGACGGCGGGCAACCATCTCTTCCGATTCGCATAGCCAGCCGAGCTGGGTGCATGCGTTGCGGATATCAGCCCAGAGCGCGGCTTTTTCCGCTTCGCGGCGCTCGATATCGCCCTCGTGCGCACCATACTGCAGCCGGAGTTCCCCGAGTTTTTCGATGTCGGCGACAGCCGCCAGCACGGCCTCGTCCACCTGTATTTTGCCCAGCTCATCCTCTGCCTTCCGGATGTCCGCTGTTCTCAATTCCAGAAGCAGGTTCGCCTGCGCTATATCCTGTTCCGCCACAGAGAGTGTGCCGGCGGCATCGGCGGGCAGGTCCGCGCCTTCGCCCAATGCATGCAACTGGCTTTCGTTTTCCCTGAGCATCCGCAGCAGCGGCGCAAGCCTGCGGATGCGCTCCAGCCTGTTTCGCTCGATCTGCAAGCGGCTGTGCTGCGTGCGCTCGGTGGCGATCTCCTCCTGCAGCCTTTCGGCCTCCCGGCTGGCTTCCGCCCAATCCCTGGTTCTTACGGTAGCCGCCTTCAAAGCCGCATTGGCTTCTTCCAGCTGCCGGGCCGCGATGTAATAAGCCCGATCGGCGGATTTTCGCGGCGCCCACAATTTTTCCGCTTCGACGAACAGCGCGTTGCGCACTTTTCCCAGGCTGGCCACGCCCGACGCCGCCTGGAACAATATCTGCCCCAGGTCACTTTCCGCATTGAGGATACTTTTGCCGCCTTCCATCAGCCTCGCCTGGTCGAGCCCGAACATCTGCTCGAAAAAATTCCTGTCCGCCGTGCCCAGGAACGAGCCCAGCGCCGTATCCGCCAGCGGATCATCGAGGGGAGAACGCAGCGACTGCTTCTGCGCTCTGGTGCGGTGGAATTCCAGAGACTCCGAGCCGTTGCTGACACGGGCACCCAGCCGCAGTTCCGAAAGGGGATACATGAAGCCCATGGAGGAGCGATGCGGCATGCCGAACAACAGATCCGCGATAGCTGAGCGCAATGTCGATTTTCCCGCTTCGTTGCGGCCGACGATGAGATGAAAATCCTGCCCGCCCGCAGGAAAATCAATGGAGCAATCAGAAAATTTGCCGTACTTGATGAGATCCAGCCGGTGGAATCGCATCGTTGCCTACTCCTCCCGGGCCAGATGCGAAAGCAGCCCCGGGCGGATCTCGCGAACCAGCCGAGCCAGATCGCCAGAGCGGATTTCCTTGAAATACGGGACCTCGGCCTGAAGCTCGTGGGGCGCCTTGGTCACCAGCGCAAGCAGGTCGTCCCGCAGGCTTGCGAGAAAATCCGGGTCGGTGTCCACCGCTTCCAGGATGTCCTGCAAGTCTGCAAGCGCGTCGCCGCGCGCCTTCGCTGCTTCGCCGTCGTCCGCCGGGGAGGTGGCGACCTTCACTTTCTCGATCCAGAGCCGGTCCATGCCGATGGCGGCGGCTGTCCCCAGGATTTCGAGCCGCAGCTGGGCTTCCAGCCCGAACAGGTCGCCATGGGCCGGCGTCCTGCCGGTCACCGTCACCCTCACGGCAGCAGGAATCGCGGCGGGATGATGCTCGATCAGTTCTTCAAGCCCTTTCCCAGCGGCCTGCACCACATCCGCCAGCGCATGGCAGTCCGCCGCGTCGATTTCCAGGCTGTGCCAGCGCAGCACATCGACGATGAGCCGCTCGACCTCGATCTTTTCCACCCCCGCCTCGTCCGCCGTCACCAGTACCGCGCCGCGCGCGCCGGTTTCGCGGATATGGCGCCCCTGCAGGTTGCCGGGAAACACGACGGTGGATGCGCCCCGCCACACCTGGTGCTCGTGCACATGGCCCAGCGCCCAGTAGTGGTAGCCTTTCGCGTGAAGCTCGTCGAGGCTGCAAGGGGCGTAGGTCGCATGGGCCGCGTTGCCTTCCAGTGCGGTGTGGAGAACCCCGATATTGAACGCCCCCTGCACGGGAGCGGGGTATCCGGTGACGAGGTTCTCGATGGTTTCCCTTTCCCTGAAGCTGTGGCCGTGCAGCGCGACCTTCAAGTGGTCGATGAAAAAAGTCTGGGGCCGGCGGGCGTCGAACGTAAAGACATTGTCGGGCCACTGCAGCTTCTTCGTCATCTCGCTTTCGGCGTCATGGTTGCCGAACAGCAGGTAGACCGGGATGCCGGCTTTCCTGAGCCGCCCCATCTCCGCGCAGAAATAAATGCCGGTGTTGTGATCTTTCCAGGTGCCATCGTAAAGATCCCCGGCGATCACCATGAAATCGACCTGCTGCTCGATCGCCTCGCTCACCAAGTTGGTGAATGCCTCGCGCGTTGCGTTGCGCAGCATTTCCACCGGGGCATCGCTATAGGCGCTCAACCCCGTCAAAGGGCTATCCAGGTGTATATCCGCGGTGTGGATGAATTTCATTGTTTCCCTTTCCCGTTTTGGCGAAGCGGATGAAACGGGAAAGGCTACCAGAAAACCGGGAGGCCTGTCCCCGGTTGTGTTCGGTGAGCGACCTGCCCACAGGGGAGCATTTTATGACCCCTGCTTTTTTCCTGCACATAAGGACGCTGATCAGCGTCCAGCTCAGTAAACCCCCACGTCATGAAACCCGCAATAGCCTGTTTGATTATTCTTAATCGCCTCGCGCCGCCGGGATCGACAGGCGAAAGGCATCCTTCCAGTTCTTTCCGGACCCCCTTTCCCGCAAAATTCACGCGCTCCGCTTGCAATTCCGAATGCCTGGTCTATAA
>CAZYYR010000264.1:0-3329 GCA_964651465.1 uncultured Nitrosospira sp. | reverse complement strand
CAAACCGCCGCGATCAGTAGATGAGCAGTTCGCCGGGAAGTTCGGCAAAAAGGGAGGATGGAAATTCCTGGTTTTCAATGCGCTCGATCGCTCTGGATAGCGCGTCCCGGAGCTCCCGTGCCTGTTCCGCCTGCATGACATACGGCCTGCCAGGGTCTGCGTCGACCAGTCTCTGCTGATCATGAGATAGAAAGGGAAAGCGGACGGAAAGCAGACCGTCGGCCGGTTCCGTTCTAATTTCCCAGCCGGTTATCGGAAATTGAAAAAGATCGTCACCCATATCCCACCTCCTCTTGCTGTCATGGTGTCATGAAATTCGGATTTTTACGGGGAAGAAGTGTAACAAAGCGGAAGAAAATCCTTCGTTGGCTACCGCACATAAATGTAAAAGATTTTCAGGAGCGATCGACCATTACCCCATTACCCCATGGATGGCATCCGGTCCAGGTAACCAGGTAATCATATACGTACAGCTTTCTGGATCCAGGCTGTCCGAACCGTGCGGATCGTACGCACGGAATGATCTTGTGCAATAATTCATCCAGTGATCCAGGAAACAGCGCGGTCTGATGGCGCGAGGGTCCGGCTGCACGAGTCACGGCTGAGTCACAGTATTTCATTGCCGTATCGATGTCTTACCAGTGTGAACCGCAGGCGTTTTTTTACAGCCTGGCATACGATGATCATCTGATTCCTGTTCCCTGAAGAAAGGACCTTTCATGAACGTAACCTGCACTCATTCAATCAAGCGCTTCCTGATGCCCATGCTGGCGATTGCGTCATGCCTGGCGCCGCTGAACTTGCACGGCGCCCTTCTGACCGTAACGACACTCATGCATGAACAGGTGGGGTTCAGAGCGGAATGCGCCAGCCAGTTCGGCGGCACCAGTACCGGTATCGCGGTCAGTTCGCCGCTGGGCTTTGCATCGATGTCCGGGGGTGACTGCATTACTCCCATAGGCAACTATTTCTCGTTCGAGGGGGAGCTAACGTTCACCACATTGAATGGGGAACAATTATTTGTCGATTACAGCGGACTGTTTACGCCAACTGCTTATCCCCCGTTGTATATCCTGACCGATTCCATTTTCGAGATCACGGGTGGAACGGGAAGCTTCGCAACGGCAACGGGTGGAGGAATAGTGCGAGGAGGCCAGAATATCCAGACCGGTGTGGGATTGTTCCAGCTAACGGGAGAGATATTCGATTTCAGGAGACCGGGAAGAAGAAATGCCAAACAGAACAGTCTGGGCGCTGCTGATGAGCCCCTCGATCTGTCGGCTATTGCTGGCCTGGACTATAATCCGTTTCCGGATCTGCCTGTCCTGGGGGATTACTATGGCCAGGGACAGAATCTCCCGGGTGCACTGCCCCAGAATGAATTGCCCGAACCGGGTATCCTGGCCCTGCTTGGCATCGGCCTTGCGGGTGCCTGGGTTGGCAGAAGAAGGATGCGCTGTCAGATGTAAGGCGTCCACCAACTGCTCCTGTGCTGCGCCTTGAGGGCGGCAAAGCGCCGGCAGAGCGGGTAGAGGAGCAGGGTGACGGATATCCAGACCAGGTACACCACGGGAAGACCGAATCCCCACCAGGGCGGGAAGTTGCCGCCATAGGTGAGAAAGGATTCGACCTCTCCGCCCATCAGGCAGCCCGTCACGACGGCCAGCCCATGGATGGCATAGAGGTGGAGCAGGTAGAAAAACAGGGGCACGCGGCCGAAAGTGATGAGGAAGCGCCCGGCCGCTCCGTGCGGTCCGATTGCCCCATGCGATCCACGCGCCGCATTCTCATGCCAGCGCTCGAACGCGGCGATCAGCAGGAACATCGGCCCCAGGGTCATCAGCAGGTATAGCAGCGACGGTGGATACTTGGTCGTGTTCACAAAGGAAAGCAGAGTGAACAGGGCGGTATCCTGGATGGCCCAGGGATCGGGGTCGCCGTAGACGTCCAGGGCGCGCAGCGCAACGAACCCAGCGACGAGCGCAATTCCCCATCGGAATGCATGCATGCGCCGCAATTCGGGGAGCATGAGCATGACTGGCCCGAAGGCATAGCCCGCCGCCATCACGCCCACCCAGGGAATGAGCGGGTATATCACAGGGAAATGCGGGATATGCAGGACGCTGATCAGCCAGCCCTGCCATGTCAGCGTCCCGTCCGCCGCCTGGAAATCTTCCAGCCGTATGCCGTCCAGCAGGTTGTGCATGAGGATCATGCCTATGCCGAAAGCAGCTATTGCCCGCATGGGCAGGAAGACGAGCCCGGCGAGGACGATCATCGACCAGCCCAGCGCCCAGATCACTTGCAGGTCCATCATGGCGGGGTCGAAGTTGAAGAACCAGGCGAACCGCACCACCGTCAGCTCCAGGAACACCAGCCACAGCCCACGCAGCAGCAGCCGGCGCGCGAGCTGGGGGCGCGGCATGCCGCGCGAGGCCGACAGGTAGGCGCTCGTGCCGGCCAGAAAGACGAACACCGGGGCGCACAGGTGCGTGACCCAGCGCGTCAGGAAAATGGCAGGCGTCGTGCGTGTGAGGTCGGTCGAGCGGAAATCGGCATCGGTGAAGAAGCCGCGCACGTGATCCAGCGCCATCAGCACCATCACCAGCCCACGCATGAGATCCACGGAGACGATATAGGGAGCAGGGGGCGAGGAAACGGATGAAGAAGCGATCAGCGCGTTCCTGTTTCGCATGAGGGGATTATATTAACGCCTTGCTGCTGTCGAGAGGCGCTGGTACATGGGATTCTTTGAAAGCTCTGGCTCAACGGAGCGGATTTGATCCAGAGCATCTGTGAGATCGTATGGAACAACGGCACCTTCCGAGCTTCCAATGGTTAGATTGAGTAGTCGAAGCAAGGCCTCGGCTTTAGTTTCATTATCGATAATCGAAGGATTATCAGCTTTGAATTCAATGCCGTAATCAAGCATCGACCAGCATTGAAATGGAACAAGGAATCGTTCAATACTGTCGACAGCTTCCGCAAATGCCTCTCCTGCCGTTGAGGGAAGCTCGGCAAAGGCGCCGCTCACGCCCGGGGTGGCGAGCGAACGCTCTTGCGGCCACACTTGCCGAAGGAAAGGCATAGCGGCAGACCGGAACAGGTCAGCGGAACTAGGCGGTGTTTTGTCGTCACCTGCTTTTACCGTGAGCGGCTTTCGAACGAATCGCTGGACGGCATTCACCGCAGAAGCGCGGACCTCATCGTCGAGGATTCTCAGCATTTGTTGAATGGACGGATTTGGTACAGCCGGTTTACGACCTTCTCGAAAAGCATGCAGACTTTCAGTGACGAGGCTGAACACAAGCCTCTGTCGCGTTTCGCGG
>CAZYYR010000263.1:0-3340 GCA_964651465.1 uncultured Nitrosospira sp. | reverse complement strand
AGTACATTCACGTGGAAGACGCGGCACGCATGAGCGTGCAGGTGCTGGCGCCGGGATTCGCCAACCGTCACTTGATCCTGACCGGCCAGGAGCGCCTGCGCATAAAGGACGTGATGACCATGATTTCGGAGATCATGCCCTGGAATGTCGATCTGCATTTCGACCAGGCGCGCGCAGGCCATCATTACGAAGTCACTCCCTACGCCTTCCAGCCGCGCCTTGGCCGCAAGCTGGTGCTCAACGAGCATGTGGATCTGGGGCAGGGATTGCTGGATTGTCTCCGCGATATTCATCAAAGCATGCGTCACACAGGCGAGGAGGATGAGTCAATGCCACTGGCATCGGATAACAAGGCATGAGAACCCGAGTCTGGGAAGCCATCATCTTCGATTTCGACGGCGTGGTGGTCGAATCGGGAGAAATCAAGACACAGGCGTTTGCCAATCTCTACCGGGAATATGGCGAAACCATAATGGTTGAGGTAGCCCGTTACCACGTCCTGCATGGCGGTATGTCGCGCTACGAGAAATTCCGATATTTCCAGCGCCATCTTCTGGGAAAGCCCCCGTTGACGGCTGAAGAGGAGCACCAGCTGGACAAACGCTTTTCCGAACTGGTGGTGGAAGCCGTGATTGCCAGCGAGGCGGTCGCCGGAGCAGCCGAACTGATCCGGAAGGAAGCCGGAAGAATCCCTCTGTTCGTCGCCTCCGGTACACCTGAAACAGAACTCAATACCATTGTCTCCCGCCGTGGGCTGGCGCCCTATTTTACCGCCGTTCGCGGATCTCCCACCCCCAAGCAGAGACTGATCGCCGATATTCTGTCTGCCCATGCCCTGGTGGCCGAACGCGTGCTGATGATCGGCGACGCCCTGATCGATTATCAGAGCGCAAGGGTCAACAATGTGTCGTTCCTGGGACGCGTCCGTCCAGGTGACAAGAACCCCTTTCCGGAACACGTGGATATCCTGCCTGACCTGAGTTCATTGCTTGTCTGGAAATAAATCCGGGCTCGATCAGCCAGGACCTCCGCGCCAAAACGCGGCGATATGCCTGCCAGCCGTCAGCGCATCACCCCGCGACGCAGTAAGTGCCAGGATACTTTCAGTCCCCACAGGACGGGATGACGCTGCAGCATGGGTGTCACTTCGACGCGAACGCCGGTATGACGCTCGATTTTCCAGGCTGCATAACTGATGCTGTCATTGAAGGTAAACGCCGCTTTCGTGAGCCGCAGCACGGATAATACCTTGCCTTGCCACCTGCGCAATCGCCAGCGCCATTCCGAACGCCTGCGGTCCGCAGCGCTGACCAGGCAGCGATAATACCCCCCGCCCACTGCCTCCAGTTTTCCCACGAACGCCGGCAGCGCGTATGCGGTCATGCGTTCGTACTCGTCCAGGCTGAACCGGGCAAGCTGGCGCGCCCGGCCTGGCCGCTCAGGCCGCAATTCCGCAGCATAGGTCAGTGACAACCCATTGGTCCAGATCGTCTCGACATCCGCCTCGGGCGTATCCAGCATGGGAAGGCTGGACCTGAGAAACCGCACCACCGCATGCGCCAGCGCCTCGTGGATACGCCTGCGCGTGGCGTCATCGCGCGCATACAACAGGCGGGAAGGTTGCGCGAAGCGCGCCCACACATAGGAGTGAAACCACTGCCGGGTTCCCAGTTCAAAGTCCGCCATGGACAGCACGGCGTACTTGGCGCGGAATATCTTTTCTTCCGCCGGTACCTCGAGATAGAACACGTTTGGCGGAAGGTACGTATTGAAATAGCGAAGGTGACGCTTCGGATATGCATCTCGATAATCGTTCACCACAGCATAGAAATCCACGACCCCGTCGCCGATTTCGTGCGCGCGCAGGCACGATCCGTATAGAAGAACGGCATCGAGCGATGATCCGAACCGGCCTTTCAGTGCCTCGACCAGGACATGAAAATCCGGGGAAACGGGTTCTGCGCTCAGCTGCGCCATTTCCGAGACCAACTCGTCCGGCAATGACTGATCCGTTACGGATGCACCGGCTGCCATGTCATCGCCCATCTTTGACGCGTGAAGGGCCCGTGCCCCCCGTACCCTCTGTGCCTCCGTATCCGCACCATTCGGTACCAGAAAAGCGGCCGGGCCGGCTGCCGTAATGCGCAGTGGCCCATTCTGGCCATTGGCACGGAAGGATTCACCATCCACGATGTAATCGTCATCCATCAGCAGCTCCAGGGACCGGGTATTGAGGCTATGGTAGCCATCCTCCTCCTTCAGCACTTCCCCGCGGCCAGCCAGCAATCGAAACAATGAGCGCAGAGGACGCTTGCGCTGCTGATGCACAAAGGTGACATGCAGCGGCTCCGGTCCAGCGCCCCAATACGGGCGCATGCCGAACAGGAGGCGATCCAGGGTGCTGGCAAAAAGAAATGCATAGGTTCCCCGGTTCAGTTCGACCTCTCCCGCCCCTCCTGTCTCTTCTGTCTCTTCCCTCTCTTCCCTCTGCCCCCCCTCTCCCTGGTAAATGCTCATCCGCACCGGCGCCCAGGCACCCGCCCTGCGTCCCATAAGCGCCCCGGCCAGATATCCCAACATAATGAGGGCTGAATAAATTTCACCGGTCACGCCCAACTGTTTGACTTTCCCCTGGGAAAATATCACGGCACGCGCAATAAGACCCGCTCCAAAAAACATGCCATACACTTTTTCCGAGCCGATCTGTTCGATGCACAGCACGTGGCGCTGTATCAATGGAGAGATGTCCCGTTCTGCCAGTGATTTCTTCAATTTCTGCAGATTCTGCTCCGGCGATCCCTGGATGCCCAGATCGAGTGCCGTCATGTTGGTCGTTCCACCGGGTATCACCGCCAGGATGGGCCAGCGGACGCTGCGTCCCATGGAAAACAGATGATTCAGTACCGCCTGCACCGTTCCATCGCCACCCACAATCACCAGAAGATCCGTATCGGCTGCCACGAAAGCCTCGACTGCAGCGCGCATTTCCGCGCCGCTGCCGGCTTCCCGGCAGGTTGCGCCCGGAATACCGGCCAGTTCACACCTGATCGCTTCCCTGCGCTTGCGAATACGCCCGCTGAGCGGATTGAACAGCAGCCCCACCCGCGCCGTTCCATTCCCGAGCCCGTCAATCCGATCCATCATTCGATACAAATGCCTTTCAGCGAAAATAACGGCCACCATGCCCCACTGTAACCGGGCTTGAAAGTGCTTGTAGCCGGTACCCGAAGCTATTCGGAGGAGCCTGTATGCCCATCGGGCAAGCCGCGCAGATTACAGTATATAAGCGGCTACTGCCACAGCATGGGCCAGGGCTTATTGAGAAATGACACCTAAAACA